>JADGBV010000238.1 GCA_015231345.1 Planctomycetota bacterium | reverse complement strand
TAGTGCTAAGCGTTGCCTTTTATCTTTTTTTTACAATTAATAATAATGCTTATAGCGACACAGAAAAGACAACAATAATTATAGATTTAAATAGTCAATCTTATCCTGTTAAGAATCATTTGTTTGGTAATAATATACAGTGGCCGGATAAGGGTGACCATCTACTTGATGATTCGAATAATAGATTTAATCAAAGTCGATTAGCCTTGATCAAGAAGACAAAACCAACAACACTTCGCTTCCCGGGCGGGCTTCATGCTGATGTCTACCACTGGCGTGAGGGTGTGGGTGAGCGGACAAAGCGAATACCGGGAAAGCATTATTTTAGTGCTCAGAAAGTGCCGTCTCTTTTTGGTACGGATGAGTTTTTAAAACTCTGTAAAATATTAGATTGTCAACCAATTATAACAGTGAATATTGCCACAGGCACTCCCCAGGAGGCGGCTAATTGGGTAGTTTATGTGAATAAGATGGTAAAAAAAGTGGGCTGCCCAGAAGTCTTGTTTTGGGAAATTGGTAATGAGCAGTATTTGAATAATAAAGAAATACGCCTCACTCCGGTAGAGTACCAAAAAAAGTATTTGAGTTTTGCGAGTGCCATAAAAAAAGTGGACAAGGAGATTAAATTAGGCGCACTAGTAGTTGATCGTGGGACTGATGGGGTTTTTGAAAATGCCTATTCTCAAAGTTGGAACAGAACAATACTATCAAAGAAAAATTCTTCACTGATCGATTATCTTTGTATCCATAATGCCTATGCGCCAGGACCTATACCTGCGGTGAAAGGTGATAAAAAGAAACTGTTTAAAACCGTGTTTAAAACGGTTGATCGCATTGAAGAGGATTATCAATACCTTCAAAAATTATGGAAGGGGATTAGTCCAAAACCTGTTAAAATAGCTCTCACTGAATATAATACTTTTTTGGTATTGAAGAGCCCTATAGCCGTTATACTGCTGCTGTGGGGAGCAGTGTCTATATCGCCAAGCTTCTGCATCTGCTTATTAAGTCACCCGCTGTTGCCTCAGCAAACTACTGGTCTTTAGCCGATAATTGGTATTTTGGACTAGTTTTTGCGAAAGAAATCAGGCCAGATTTCAGGTTATTTGAAATGTATGGAGAGAGTCAAGGGAAAGAATATTACCCGAATGCGGTAAGCTTTACTAACGAAAATCCAGCATATGACATTTTGGTTGTATCCGATAAAAAGAGAGAGAAGACCTTAGTGTATATTGTTAATGAAAATCTAGATAATAGTGGCAAGGTTGATATTAAGTTTTTGGGAAAACAGGGAACTAGATTGTCGTCTGCGTCTGAGATCGCTGCCAAAGATATCACCGATAAAAGTGATTGTTATAAAAAATTGAATGTAAAGAAAATAATAAAAAGCAGCCAAGTAGAAATCAAACCATGCTCAATTCTAGTATTGGCCTACAATACATAAGAGTAATAATATAATGAATATCAAGAGATTGTATCAATTAATAAAATCGGATTTAATTTGCACTGTGGGCCTCTCATCAATATGATGGAAAAAGACCGCCTGAAGAAGCTAGTAGGGCACGTTGCCAAGGGACCAATTGCGCTCTCTCGGCTAGAATTCGCTGAAAATGCTCCGCAGGTGGCTGACGAGCAATTGGTGGTGGCTGACAACCTATTTGTTAGAGCAAGATCATCACAATTATTATGCTGTATGACTATTATCATGCTGCTAGGATTCATATCTGGAGTAAATGCTAAAAGCATCAATAGCGTAACGGGGACTATTTCCTTTGACGCAAACAATGATGGGCAAGCAGAGGCCCTTTTAAACACTCAGGGTTTGGGGGTTGGTTCCAGTCCATCGGAAGCTCTGCATATTCAAGGAAATGCCATAGTAAGTGATTTTTTAACTGTCGGCACACCATTTCATGGCAGTGCTAACCTTCAAATCAATGGTACCATAGGGTTCAGCCCTGGAACTATTAGCAGTAACGGTATGCTAAACGGTCTCAATAGCATTGTGTTATTGGACCCTGACACTGCTGGAGGCAACCTGACGACATTGCTGCCTATGTCATCCAACCACACAGGACGGATATTGAAAATGAAAAATACATCAAGCACTCATTCCGTAAAAGTGTTAGGCCCGATTGAGAATAACGACTCTATGATCTTAAGCCCAAACGAAAGCCTACAGCTTGTCAGCAACGGTTCGAATTGGTATATTATTGGCAGTTTAGGATCTCCTGAATTGGGCACATCTTCTGATAACCTTGTGTCCTGGTTTCAGTTTGAGGAGGGTAGTGGCAATATGGTTTACGATCGAGCTGGAGGATACCACGCCTTTGCTAATCAATTTACTGAAAATGGAAATGAGGTCCATATTGCCACCGGCGCAGGGTATGCCGGTAACTTTATGGATTCCCACGAACATGCTTACTGTGAAATAATAGACACATCAGCCCTAAGCTTTGGTGAAGATTTTACCTTCACCGCCTGGGTGTATCGCAATGGTTTTGATAATTGGTGTGGCGTATTCGTGTTAGAAGATGCCGTAACGGGTGATAAGTTTTATTTAAATAGTAATGAAACAAATAGCAAAGACCGAATTGTAGTGGGCACTGCGGTAGATGCTAGTCAGGGTGTGAATTCCGGCGACTCACCGAGTCTAAACACTTGGTATCATTTAGCATTTAGACATCAGCCAAGTATACAGCGCGTTCAGGTTCTGAGAAATGGAGTCCAAATTATGGACTTAAATTATGTTGGTACGCTGAGCACAGGAAACCCGCTTTTGTTTTATATTGGGACCACTTGGCGATGGGCAACATATTTTGATGGATTCATCGACGATTTCCGCATCTATAATAAAGCCCTGAGTGATGATCAAATTAGCGCTGTGATGGAGAGTTTTTCTCCGGAGTGAAATCCCTTCATTGACAATGAAACTGATTTAAACAACCATCTCTTTTAAAAATTCCACCAGAGTAAGGGTAGTGTACACTCTTTACGCTTTATATTATATGGATATTCACCATGCGCCTACTCTTTCACCGAAAAATGCTTTCGTATACCCTACTGGTATTCATAGCATTTAGCCTTCTTCTCTTGCTGAATACCTGCTCAAAAAGTGGGCCCCCTGAACGCAAAGGAAATATGGAAAGAAAGGTGCTTTCCGCACCAGACGGTAAGAGGGTATCGGCTTATTCTGAGGAGACCAGTAATATTGCCTATGGAGCTGCGCAAAGACAGGTATTTGACTTTTATCCTGCTTCATCAAGTGGTATCCACCCTCTGGTAATAATGATACACGGAGGATATTTCTACACCGGAGGAAAAGATGAGTGGAGGAAGGACGTGTACGGTTTTGTTCATCTTCTCACGAAAAGTGGCATCCACGTGGTAATATTAAACTACCGGTACGCCAAAGAGGGGGTCTCCATACAAGCCTGTATGGATGATGGAGTGGAACTGGTACAGTTCCTCAGGTATCATCACCAGCGTTTTTCTTTGAATGTGGATGCCATTGGTCTTTTTGGCGCCTCATCAGGAGCTGGAGTGGCACAGTATATCGCCTGCCATGACGACTTTGCAGACTCGAACTTTTTCGACCACCGGGCTAAAAGTAGCCGGGTTAATTTTGCCGTGCTCCTTGGAGCACAGACAACCTATAACCCTCTTTCCTGGGAGGCTATAGGAGAAAAATGCTCAACATCTCCAGTGGTGGTACAACAGGATGCCGAACTGTCCTCCCAGTTTTCAAGAATGTATGCTCGTAGTGACTATACCTCACCTGAGGCCTTGAGCATAGCTGATAGTATTTCAGCAACCCATCTGCTCACTGTTGATGACCCTCCACTTCACTACTTCTATCTGGGTGACGCCTCAGCAAAGTCAACACCTCCCTACAGCTTTGATGACTATCCCAATTACGATATCCTACTTCATCACCCTTCGTTTGTAGACTACCTGTTGGAGGTAAACCCTATTGCTCGGCATAGCGTTGATGTTCACTCCCTGATGAATGACTTCAAAGGAAACGAAGATTCCTTTTGGCTTAAAATTTTTACAACTATCAAAGATGGATTTAGCAGATAAAAACTATAAAGACAACGCTTGTTTTCGTATTCTGATACCTGAATCATTCACCGTTGAGCAAGAGTATGGGAAGTGTAACTTCCTATGGGCTTCTCCCAAAGGATCGAAATCACTTACTTTACTTGCAGGTGAAATTGCCTTTTTTTTTGCTGGATCGAATTCCTGATCGCTTAAGAAATGATCATTTTTCTTAGAAAGATCTATGTATACGAGACAAAACTTTGATGAATTCTGCCAAGGTGAACTGTGACTTCCACATAATAAATACCTATTGTACAGGGTCATCATTCTCTTATGCGACCATCTCTCTTTATTCTTTTCAGAACAGCAGCCATGCTTATGGCCACTTCAGGAAACTTTTCGATAAGATTCTTCTTCTCGCCCATATCTTCATCCAGATGATACAGCTCTTTGGCATTGCCCTTCTTATGAGCCCAACTTTTCGAAGAAAACTCAATGTATTTCCATGGTCCACGGCGTAGAGCAATAGCCCCAGGAGATTCTTCTGGCATAAAATCCAAACCGACTTCGTCTTGTCCTAGTAAGGCCGCTAGACTATCCCGACTGTCTGGTGCCTCGTCATCCGCTAGTTCAACGCCGACCATTTTGGCAAAGGAGGCGATAAAGTCTACATGGCTGACCAAAGCATTGGACTTCCCTGGCTTGACATGCCCAGGCCAACGAATGATAAATGGCACTCTCGTTCCTCCTTCGTAAACTTGATATTTGCCACCAGTGAAGTGGCCGGAACCATCGTGTCCTTGATCCACTTCTTTGACGGATTTTGAAACTTTCGTGCCATCGGCATATCCATCATCGTATACAGGACCATTATCACTAGAAAAGATGACGATGGTATTATCCCTAAGGCCATTCTCCTCCAGAGATTTTAAAATCTCACCCGTGGTCCAATCGAATTGAACCATGGCATCCCCACGCTTGCCCAACTTAGTTTTGCCTTCAAAACGCGGATGCGGCGCTCGAGGAACATGAATGTCTTGGGATGCAAAATACAGAAAAAATGGTTTTTCTTTATTTGCGGTGATATATGATCTTGCCTGATCGACAAAATGATCAGCCATGGTTTCGTCATCCCATAAGGCCGATTTTCCTCCCCACTGATAACCTATGCGCGCTATGCCATTGATTACCGTCGATGCATGCTGATCGTCAGCAAGACCATAAGTTTGGGCTTTAGGATCTAAGCGTCCAATGGGATAAGTTGTGCCATTAAAGCCTCCTGGAGGTACGGGTTTAGAGGTGATGAACAATGGATCCTTTGGATCTAAATTAACGACTCTGTGACCTTCAAGGTAAACGCAGGGGACTCGGTCGTTCGTGACCGGTAGCAAGTATGAATAGTCAAAGCCGACCTCCAAAGGACCTGGCTTTACATCGCCATTCCAGTCTTTCTCAACGCCAAGCTCTCCAAGACCCATGTGCCACTTACCAATCACAGCAGTGGCATAGCCTGCTTTTTTTAGCATTTTTGGAAGTGTCAATTTGTCTGTGGGTAAGCAAAGTGGAGCGCTGGGAGGCAATATATTGACGCCCTCACGAAAACCGTACATACCCGTAAGCATGGAATAGCGAGATGGAGTACAGGTGGCTGCAGTGCAGTGACCATCTAAGAACTGAATCCCTTCTGAAGCTAGCTTATCGATATTTGGGGTGGGTATCATGGTTGAACCGTAGGCTCCCACATCACCATAGCCGACATCGTCCCCATAAATGATGACGATATTCGGTCTTTCTATGGCCATGGCCAGCGTCGTGCTCAATATCGAAACCGACATGGTGAGGCGAAGTAACCACTTAATGTTTAATGGATTCATACTAATTTTACTTTCCTAAAAAAAATGATGACTTTCATGCATATACACGGAAGAAAGGCCTGTTAGTGGACAGGCATTCATCAAGTGCACTTTGTTCTCTTCACTCGTTAACCATTCATTTTATTGTTTCAACGGAAAACATACAAACTTCTTGAATCCCACTCTTTTTGATCACCTTCAAGGTTATTACACCCGATCATTGAATTGACATAAGGGCATCCATGTCTTTGAACAAGGAACTTTTAATACTTTCCAT
>JADGBV010000237.1 GCA_015231345.1 Planctomycetota bacterium | reverse complement strand
ACATGGCCTCGCTGGTCATGAGTACGAGCAAAATGATATCTGAGAGTCTCTTATCTGGGGGAGTAAAATGAAGCTTACTACACGGACTATTTTTCTACTCAACTTCGTACTCATTCCATTCATCGTAGCCGAAGAGAAAATTCACCATAGACAATTTGCATCATCTAGCAAAGAAATTCGCACTTCCCTTCGTTTAGCCATCACTTCCATAGAAAAATCTTTCCCTGACCGATACAAGGGGGAAGAGTACCTTGAAAAGCTAGATAAGATGGCGGATCAAGACCTAGGTGCTCTAAAAGCTTTACAAAAAAAAGCCCTTCTCGCTAATCCAATTTTTGAGACTCACCAAAAAATCGTCGCAATTAAACGTAAAGGGGGAGATAATCATGGATTCCGCAAAGGCAACTATAATAGTATAACCGGTCTCCCACGAAGTGGTTGGGAAAATGAGATTCTGGTTATCCACAATGCTTTTGGCCAGCAGCCTGAAAGCAAAACACTCTTCAAACAGAAAGAACGAAAGGGATTAATCTTAGATATTGACCTCCACTTTAGCGGCAAAAAAATGGCTTTCACATTATCTGATGGGCCTGATTCTAATGCTTTTCGCGTTGTTGAGTACGACATGAATCATCAATCTCTTCGTCAGATCACTCCTAACGATGGCAATGACGTAGACCATAGCGATCCTTGTTACCTACCTGATGGTGGCCTTATTTTTTCATCAACAGCAACCTATCTAGGCATGCCCTGCATCAGTGGCAATCCACGCATGGCCAGCTTCTACCGTATGGATGGTGATGGCAAAAATGTTCGTCAATTAGGTTTTGATCAAGATACTTCATGGTACCCTACTATGCTCGCTGATGGGCGAGTCATGTACGTTCGCTGGGATTACAGTGATATGGTTCATAGCAACAATCGTCCATTGATGGTCATGCGCCCTGATGGTTCCGGGCAAAAAAGCATAGCCTTCACAAACAGTTACTTTCCCGCAAGTTACTTTTTTGTAAGACCCCTGCCTGGGCACCCTTCGCGCTTAGTTGGTATTGCAACGGGTCATCATGGTGCAAGTCGTTCAGGAATGCTGCTCATTGTTGATCCAGCAAAAGGGTATAAAGAAGATGCAGGTGTGATTCAGCAAATCCCTGGTTACAATAAAAAAGTGAAAGGCGAAGCCACCGACCCACTGGGCAGTGGCGTCTGGAATGCAATGATTCACCCCTTCCCCTTAGCGGAAGATGTCACACATAAAGGTTCGGGAGAATTCTTTCTCGTTTCCATGAAAGCTAAAGGCCGAAAAACTTTTGGTATCTATCTCGTTGATATCTATGATAACGTCGTGGAAATTATAGCAGATAATACATTCAATTACTTCGAACCAATACCTCTCAAAAAAAGGCCGACACCACCGATTATCCCTTCTCAAATTGACCCATCGAGCAAAACAGCTCATTTGTATATTCAAGATATCTATCAAGGACCTGGTTTAAAAGGAGTCCCAAAGGGCACTGTAAAATCACTGCGCATTGGCTCTTATCAATTTTCTGCCCATAAAAGTCATGGAGGAAACAATGGCGCCATCGGCATTGATACAGGGTGGGATATAAAAACCATTATTGGAGAAGTTCCTGTTGAAAAAGATGGATCCATCAGCTGTGTCATACCCAGTCAAACACCTCTCTTTTTTCAACCTCTTGATGATGCAGGTCGTTCCTTGCAAGGCATGAGAAGTTGGGCTACAGCTATGGGAGGAGAAAGTATGAGCTGTGTCGGTTGTCATGAAGCTCCCCACCAAGCTCCCATACCCAAACCCACCAAAGCTTCTTTACGTGCTCCTAGCAGCATAAAGCCATGGTTAGGCACAGAACGGCCCATCAGTTTTAATCATGAAATCCAACCTATCCTTAATGCCAAGTGTATCTCCTGCCATGATGGAAAACCAGCAAATGGGCGTTACACCTCACTCCGCTCAGACCTCAAAGATTTAATCCCTGATTTCAGCGGAAATAAAACTGCCAAAACACACTTGAAGCAAAGTGGCTCTACAAAAGGAACCGTTTTTCCTTTAGGTTACCTCAATCTTATGCCTTATGTTTACCGCCCAGGCATAGAAAGTCCCATGGAAGTTCCTGTCCCTTGTGAGTTTGGTGCTACTGTCAGTGAACTGACGACCATACTCAAAAAAGGGCACTATGGAGTTCAGCTTAATCAAGAGGAGTGGCAACGTTTATATCTTTGGATGGACACTAACGCTCCATATACCGGCTACCGCAGACAAATCACAAAAAGTTCTGATAGTGCTTTTAAGAAAGGCAATGAACTCAGCCAAAAGTATGCTGGCATTGATACTTTTGTGCACCTAGAAATTCCCCAGGCCCTTCAAGCATCTCAAGAAGCTATTCCGAATCAGAAAGCCCTATCGAAACAACGCCAAGAGGGTCATAAGTCATTTTCTGCTCATACAAAAAAGGTCAAATCAAAATCCATCACGATTGAAATAGCACCTGGCCACAACCTCGATTTAAAGCCTATCCCAGCTGGAGACATGATCATGGGGTCATCTAAGGGGGCTTTGGATGAACTTCCCATGCATAAAGTGGAAATCAAAAAGTCATTTTGGATGAGCAGCACAGAAATCACCAACGCTCAGTTTCGCCTTTTTAAGGCCGATCATGATAGTGGCTATGTAGACCGCTTAGGCTATCAATTTGGTCAAAAGTGTATTCCTGCAAATGATGATTCCTTGCCTGTGATTCGAGTTTCTCCTCAAGAAACCATGGCTTTTTGTCGGTGGTTATCAAAGAAAAGTGGCCATAACGTAACTTTACCAACAGAAGTGCAATGGGAATGGGCTGCGCGAGCAGGACAAGGGGGCGATTTCTTCTTTAGTTCTCTCGACAGCGACTTTTCCGCTTATGCTAATTTAGCTGATATTAGCATGGAAGGTTTTGCCGAAGATACTTCTCATAATTGGTATCAGGGAATTCGTCCCATCGCAAATCCTGATCGCTTTACCATGTGGATTCCCTACCTCAAAAAAGTCAACGATAAGCAACAAATTCAATGCGCGCCAGCTCAATATAAAGCCAATCCTTGGGGACTGTACGACATGCACGGCAATGTAAGTGAGTGGACTCGCTCTATCTACCAAGCCTACCCAAAGCATAGCACTTATGTTCATGGCAAGACAGATCAACAAACTGAATTAGTGGCGAGGGGAGGTTCATGGCATGATAGGCCTTACCGGGCAACGGCCTCATATCGCCATATATATCGCAGTTGGCAAAAGGTGCATGATGTGGGCTTTCGTATTGTCGTGGAGCCTTAAGGGGCTATAGCCAATACAAAACAGTAATCATCCAAAGGCTACTGAAAGCAACTCACCTCAGCCTAGAAAACTACCCCAATGCTGAAAAACATTTCTGTAAATGCTTTTCATATCGCTCAAAATCAGCCTGAACCTGAGGGTTTTTCATCACATCTGTGCAGACAAATGTCTCCAGAGCCTCCATGCCGAAGAACCTGAAATTCATATGCATATGGAAAAACAGATCATCAATAGATTTTCCTTGAAATAAATACTGACCTGATTCATTGAAAGCCTGCAAAGGTGCATTTAAAGTCAGAGAGAACATATATTTCTTCCCTTTAAGCTTACCTCCCGAACCATACTGCGAAGAAGAGTCTTGAGTGCTTCGGCCATCACCGTCAGATAAACGACCATCAATGCCACTCGTGTAAACCTCGTCCATATACTTTTTATAAGGCCAAGGCACACTCATCCAATTCACTGGAATCTGCAGAATAAGTGAGTCTGCCCAGATATGCTTGTCGATTTCCTCGTCAATATCGTAGTCACTGACCATATCTGTATGCTTGATTTCATAGCCAAGACGAGATAAGCACTCATCCGCCTTTTCGACAAGAGATTTATTGAGCTTCCCTTCAGAAAAAGGATACGCTTGGTGGGTATTAATGATGAGCGTTTTGGACACTGGTGATACCTTTGATCAAATTTAAAGATATCACATTAGCGCATCCGCGAATAAAGTCAACTTCTTTTTAGTAGCTCCAACAAGATAAACCTAGCATCGTGGATTCACTTAGTCAATCGCCTCACAGTCACCACAGCCGTACCAGTAATCGTCGAAATCTATTTCCTCTATCATATCATCGTCAAGATTACTCACCCATTCTTGGCTTAGATCATCCATTTGCCAGGACTTAAGAGTGTGCCCTTTAGCTGTGATAAGCTGATTGGGAGAAAAGAAGAAGCTGCGAGGCTTTAAATAATAGGGAGAAAAACGGTAAAAATCGTCAGCCGCGACACCCACATCTTCATAGTGGGAAGCATTGCCTTGATGCTCAAAGCCTGTTGTGTAGTCGATCGTATAAAGCCGAAAGCCATCTTCTGCGTCATAAGTTCTCGTTACTGAATTGTAGCTATATGAAGAGACTGGTATGACTAATGTTTTACTCGACGCTATATACCTTAACGCTTTATAGTCATATTCCAAGGCGCTAGAGCTATAGCCAGCAACAGTGGAACTATGAAGAAGCTGTGGGTCAGTAGCATCACTCACATTGAAAAGATTCATCAACAGCTGGCTGCCATCACGACCCACACCAAGAATATGATCATCGTCTAATGGGTGTAAGTATGAAGAATAGCCTGGAATTTTGAGTTCCCCCAATAATACAGGAGTGGTTGGCGTACTTAAATCCACAACATAAAAAGGATCAATCTGCCTGAAAGTGACCACATAAGCTTTATCATCGATAAAGCGTGACGAGCGTAGAGTTTCATTTTCGCCTAGACCTGTGACTTTGCCCGTCTCCTTGAATTCATCTCCATTCCTTTGTAGGCATGAGACCATCGACTCACTGGTTTGAGTCTGCTGCCATGACCCATCTACATAGTCAAATTGACTGCGCAGTGTAGATATGCATTGGTAAACATCATCTACAGCTCTTATGCCAAATGAAGCTGGAATAAAACCTTTCACTGTGGCAATAGACTGAGGGTTAATAGCACCACTTTCAAGGCTAAATGTGGTCAGTAGAGTTGCATCAACATAGTTGCCTTCTGAATTTTTACTTAGGCCATAACCACCAATGGCAATATTATTATTATCGATATAAATAACCGAATTGGAATGATTGCTATTAAATTTCCCTGAAAGCTCCTCCGAGTTTAAGCCAGCGCTTAAATCAATACTCACTAGCTGCGCATAAGACAATATACTGCCCTGACCTTTACTGGCGTTAAGTTCGTAGTCCTCTTCTGATTCATCACCACTAAGCACCTGGTGAATAGCAACAATACGCTCCAAGCCTTCAGCATCAAGACTTCTACCATGAGCCTGAAAGATTTCATTCATGATTTTATTTTTCCACGACACGGCCAAATCTTGTATTTTGGCACTAGCTAATGCAATATACTCATCATCTGATACGCCAGAAAATTGGGAACGATAGAGAGAGCGAAAGTGATTATAATGATCTAGATAATTATTAACGATAAGAAATAAATGGCTACTGTTTTTGCGGAGTGTTTGGTATGTGCCTGAAAACTGTTTGCTTTCAATATAATTCAGTTCGCCTTCTTCGGTGATAGCAAAACGTGATAAACGGGTTAAGGCTGTTACTAGAGACTCATCGCTTGACTGATAGCGAGTCGAAATGGCATAGAGTTCGTTTTCACTTAAAATAATCTCCTGAATCGACTCACTCTCGTTCTCAGCTAAATCAGAAAAAAGTGTTTGGTTGAACATCACTCTATAAGTACTATTCCCCGATAAATTATAAATGGCAAGTTCTTTGCCGTAGCTGATATACATAAACTCTCCATCGGATTTGATGATATCAGCTTCATCGATTAATTTGACTTGGGTGTTCGTATCGTAAGAAGAGTCATTATCAGTGCTATCAGTATCAGCACTATCTTTAGGGTCACTTTCAGGTTCGCCATCATCACTATCAGAATCGTCAGCACTGTCCGAAGCCGTATCTACGACATCTTCTACCGCTTCTTCAGCCACATCATTAGTCTCTTCAGAATCAAGCACAGCCTCAACTTCTTGCACTGCCACATCAGTAAGTGCTAGGTATTGGTAACGATTAATTTGACCGTCTATGATTTCTTGAGCAATGAGATTTCCAGCATGCACTAAATCCTCCTCTAG
>JADGBV010000236.1 GCA_015231345.1 Planctomycetota bacterium | reverse complement strand
GGGCATGACGGCTTTCCTAACGCCGTCCTTCCCGTCTTTGATGAAGATTTCCCAAAGCATTGCGAAAAAGTGGCACGGGGGATGACCGATACCAAAAATGATCCTTGGCTAATCGGTCATTTTACAGACAATGAACTTTGTTTAAGCGGAATTGACGTCATTCGCCGTTATTTGAAAAATCCAAAAAGCGATTCGGGGCATCAAGCAGCCGTAGGGTTCACAAATTCGACCAATACCAAATCCCTGAATATGCAAAAATAAATCATGTACACGTCCAAATTTTGATCCGTTTTATGTTGCTCGGTGTCGTTTATCATTTTACCAGAAGAAGTGAATTCTACTCACAAGTCTTTGCTCGAATAAGATCTCAAGAGTGATTTTACAATTCTGCTTATGCATCGGGAAGTACGATATTTTTACCTAGTATATAGATGCTTTCTCCTTGCAATACATGATTTTAACAAGTTTAAAGCTTTTTTTTACTCTCAGAGAATTCAGTACTGTTGAAGAGTTTAGTCTACAAGCAAAATGATCTCTTTGATCAGGTTTTAGCCATCTTTCCCACTTTCGAGACCCCTATGAGTAACAAATTAACCTTACAAGAGCTTGAGTCCCACCTATGGGGTGCAGCTAACATTCTACGGGGCTCAATTGATTCTTCTGACTATAAACACTACATTTTTGGGCTTTTATTCCTGAAGAGGATCAATTATGTTTTTTTTTGAGGAGGCTGAGCACCTGTTGGAAGAAGGGGAATCGGAAGATGTAGCATAGGGACCCCGATGAGCATCAATTTATGGTGGTTAAGAGAGCTCAGTGGACCGAAATTCGTAAGCATAGTACTGATATTGGAGCCCATATTAACAAGGCTTTTGCTGAATTAGAGGAGTATAACCCCAAACTTAAGGGGATTTTGACTCCTATCGACTTCAACGATAAAGAACGAATGGCTGATTCTACCCTTGAAAGGCTTCTTCAGCATTTTGATAAATATCAGCTGAGAAATGAGGATTTAGAAAGCCCAGATATGTTAGGGCAGGCTTATGAGTACTTGATTGCTCAATTTGCAGATGATGCAGGCAAGAAAGGTGGAGAGTTCTACACTCCGAAAGAAGTGGTGGCTCTCCTGGTGAAATTACTGAAGCCGAAAGAAGGAATGAGGGTTTATGACCCAACCTGTGGCTCTGAGTGGTATGCTTATTCAGGCAGCCAAAACAGTGAAGAACCCGAAGAATATCTCTCTCTAAAAGCTATGGAGACTTGGCCTTTGTTCAACCTCAGATCTTGGGATTGAGAATCGAGTAGTGGCAATTTTTGACAATGATACTGCTGGGTACTCTGCTACCTCAATTTTGGACCAATCATCTATCCCAGAAAACATTAAAGCGTTACATTACCCAAACATTAAGATGGCAGAAGAGTACTCTACAATTGGCCCAAGTGGTTCTGTTGATTTGAATGTCAATGGCCTTGCCTGTGGAATAGAAATGTACTTTGGCTCAGATATTCTTACGAATGCAGATAGTGGACTCGTAGTCCAATGGGAAGGGTACGACGACAAATTAAAGCAATACCAAGGAGAAGTCCTAAATAAGAATATTGCTCAATCTGAGTTTAGAGCAAAGCTGAGTCATTGTCAGGGTGATCCTCCTAAGGTAAATGGTTGCGAGTGGAACGACATGGATGAAGTGCTCAAAAGTATATTCAAGGCATTTAATGAGTAGCATCATGACCACCCCCCACACCACAATAATAGCAGGTCCAAACGGCTCGGGCAAAACCACCTTTGCCCTCAAGTACCTCGGTCTAGAAGAACAACCCTTCCTCAATGCTGACGAAATAGCAAAAGAACTCTCTCCAGAAGACGTTTCAAAAGTACAACTCACAGCAGGAAAAGAGTACTTCAAACGACTCAATTTCTTAATCATCAAAAAACAGTCTTTCATATTCGAAAGCACCCTGTCAGGTAAAGGCACTACCCGAATCATAGAAAAACTTAAGCAAGCTGGCTTCACCGTCAGCATCAACTATCTCTTCCTCGAAACTCCTGAGGCCTGCATACTCGTGTCGTTGAACGTGTCTCAAATGGAGGCCATCATGTTCCCAATGAAGATGTAATCAGAAGATACTGGAGGAGTAAAGCTAACTTCTGGAATAAATATAAGGAACTCGTTGAGGAGTGGCACATTTTTATCAATACGAACGATAACTTCGAAGAAGTTGCTTATGGTGACAGTACGGGCCATGAAATAGCCAACCCCAGAAAATTCTCTGTATTTATGGAAAAGGTAAATAATGACTGAAGATAAAATGAATCAGATTAGGAAGAATGTCCTCTTCTTTAAAAAGATCGGGAATGAAGCTATAACCGAAGCCATCGATAATAATCGCACGAAAGGCATCCCAAACTCTTTCACCCGAAACGGTAAGCTCTACTGGGAAATGCCAGACGGAACCATCACAGACAAAGACCCTAATAAATCTGCCTAATGCCTCATGATAAAAAACCGGGTGTGAGGAGTTACCTCTTCTGGCCTCTCAATCCAGGATTTGACACGTGCACGATTGAAATTCCTGTTTACGTTATTCCGGATCATGTCCCCGTTTATATTGGGAAATATCCAACGAGAGGAAGATGAGCCCTGCAACCGTTCAAGTTATTGGACTACCGGTTCAACCAGTGGTTCCACTTGCTGAGCCTCCACTTGCAATAGAAACCTTCTTCTTTTCCATCGACAATGACATGAGGATTATTACGAAGAGTGACTGTTTTTATGCCCAAAATGATTAATTCGTGGATATAAGACCGCCACCTTCATTCGGGCTGTCACGTAGCGGCCTACATGGTGAGGGGGCTGGTAGCTTTGTCGCGGATGGGCTGAAGGGTAGGGAAGTGAAAGGGCTGAAGTCGGTATAGGAGGAGTTGGGGGAGGAAGGCGAGTTAGAAGGGAAGAGGTGGAGAAAGGATGATTTTGCCAGTGAATAGTGAAAAGTCAGGGTTCCAATTTAAAAGGAAAATCCTATCCTTTGCGATGACTTCCCCTTTCTCAACTTAACTATTTTACCCTTATAAAATATCGTTTATTGAAAAAATAACCCTTATTTTATTTTGTTTTATAAAATAAATAAATTGAATAATTAATATAGATACTATAATATTCAGGTCTCAAAGAGTGAATTTGTCAGGCTTAAATGAAAAGGGAAGCGTTACATTATCTAGATAAATGGAAAAGTAGATCTAATCGAAAACCCCTCGTTATTCGAGGTGCACGCCAAGTTGGAAAGTCATATATGGTCCGCATGTTTTGCGATGAAAGTGACATGGATCTTTTTGAAATAAATCTGGAGATCATGGATGATTTTAGGGAGTGCTTCAAAACAAAAGATGTCCATGATATTATCATCATGCTTGAACTCAAAGCTGATAAGCCCATTATTCCTGGAAAGACCTTACTTTTCCTAGATGAAATTCAGGCCGCCCCGGAGGTATTGGCTATGCTTCGATATTTTTATGAGGAACTTCCCGATTTGCATGTCATTGCTGCAGGATCATTGCTGGACTTTATACTTGAGGAGCATTCCTTTTCAATGCCGGTTGGTCGCATTGAATACCTACATATAGGCCCACTAACGTTTAAAGAGTTTATGAAGGGGATCGAAAAATTTCGATTAACGAAGTACTTGGAAGAGTTTCATCTTGATGCCCAAATGCCAGATCCGATTCATCGTGAGCTATATAGGTACTACAAGATCTACCTGGTGGTTGGAGGAATGCCAGAAGCTATTCAGACTTATATCGATACGAAATCACACCTTGAAGTCGATGCTATTAAGCAAAGCCTTTTGTTGGCTTACCGTGATGACTTCAACAAGTATGAGCGAAAGTTAAATGTTATTGATATGCAGAAAGTGTATAGGAATTTACCAGGACAAGTAGGGCAGAAACTGAAGTATGTAAATATTGATCGAGATATAAAATCCGTTGAGATCAAAAAAATGCTCCACATGCTTGCTCTGGCTCGAGTGTATTACCCGGTCAAGCATAGTTCCTCTAATGGCATTCCCCTAGGGGCTGAGGTTAACGACAAGGTTCAAAAGCCCTTATTCCTTGATGTGGGTCTGTTCAATAAGGCATGTGGCTTAACGTTTCAGGACATCGAACAAGCGAGCGATATAAACCTGGTCCATTCGGGAGCCGTTAGTGAGCAATTTATAGGACAGCATTTATTATACCGGTTTGAAGCATACGAAGAACCAGCATTGTATTATTGGTGCCGTGAGAAAGCTCAATCTTCTGCAGAAATTGATTATGTGATTAGTCGTGGAACAAAGATTATCCCCATAGAGGTAAAATCTGGAAAAACGGGCTCTCTTAAATCATTGAATGTGTTTATGAGTGAAAAAGAGCTTAGATTTGCAATAAGGTTTAACGGGGACCTTCCTTCCTTAGTCGATGTTCAGAATTCAATTCAAGGAAGAACGTGTGATTACAAACTACTATCTCTTCCACACTATATGGTAGAGGAAACAGAACGATTTCTGAGTGAAGTATGACTCCTTTCCTCTATATTATATGAAGAATCACTATTCCCCCTATCCCAACTCGAGCCCATCACCCAACAATTGGTCTTATCTTTACTCAGCTATCTCGTCTTGGCCGAGGCATCCACCAGCAAAACAACTGATTAATATAGAAGCATGAGACAACTTTCTGCAATTATTGTCATATTATCCCTTTTGTTTCTGGTGGGATGTCAGATTCAAGGGCTTTCTGGCCCAGGAAAGACAACAACCCTGGGGTATGACTTATCGCGATTGGAAAGGGTTCGCTCAGATGAGCATTCTGATCTACCACTTCACCTTGTTGTTGCTCAAGCTGGTTCCTTATGCCCAGACGAGGCTCTTCTGGCTGAATTAAGGAAGCATCCCAAATTGTTTAGGAAAATCACTGTCATTCCTGCTTCTCCTGAGTTAAGAAATCTTGGGAATGAAGTTATGCAAAAAGATCCAAACTCCATTGTTTTGCAGGCTAGAAGACTCGGGGGGGATTTGCTATACCTTGTAGGAGGCAAGATCGAAACCAACAGCTCCCGGACTCCATTCAGTATAGTTGATTTATCAATTGTCGGCAGGTATTTAGCTCCTTCGAATAAAATACAGGGCCAAGCATCAATATTTGGCGCCATCATCAGCGTTCCCAGTAATGAGCTTATCATGACTGTAAGTGAGTCTTTGTCGAGATCAAAATATTCACCAACAGTATCTCGTCATGCAAATACCGACGAATTTACGGTCATAATCAGAAATGATATTTTGGAAAAACTGTCCAAGAAATTTGTTGCCTCATTATCTGATAAGTCTGGAGTTACCATCCAGCCAAGCCCCAGCCTCATAGATATTCTTGGTCAAGACAAAGTAACTCCAAAAGCAACCGTTTATATTCTCAGTGATGGATTTCATATTGGACTCATTCTACCGTATTCTAATATTTTTGGTGAAGAGCAGTATATAGAAATTGGATTAGGAGAGCGTAATTGGGTAATGGGTAAAGGCTGGAAGTGGATGGACACAATCATGTCTTGCACATCAGCCAGTGATGGTGTTGCCGTTGTCGAATATATACGTAAAGAAGCTCTGAAATCAAAACTTAATAGCAGAAGAAGAGTTTGGAAGGCAGTCCTTTCGGAAGAGGAGTTTGGTAGAATGTTAATGATATTAGAGAGTGAAATGTCATTTCAGAATGTTCTTTTCGATGGCTACACATCTAAAGTTATTGAAACTCAAAATGGCTACAATTTATTCCATACATGTCACAATTTTGCCTTAAATCCTTTGGGGGTTACAGGGAAAGGTTTGTTCGACTCAATTCCTAGGCCAGCTCCTCTGTTAGAGAAAAGACTGGATAGAGTGTTTCAAAAGTATTAGGTTGAGCTACAGAAGTAATGTTATAGCAGTCGAGAATATTAAGGCATTAAACTAACGGGTGTAGGAGAGCTTTTTAGAGCTATCTATGAAGAGTCTTTCGATACTTTTTTGCCAGTTATAGTAATGCGGTACTTTTGCTCTGGGCTGTGTGGATTACCAGGAATCGTCATTTCAACCCAATGATTCTGTATCGCAGGATTAAGATAGTTAGCCGAGAAAGTTGGCCGATGCTTAAGTCCCATTTCTTCCATAAGTTCTTTTAGGCTTTTTGATTTTTC
>JADGBV010000235.1 GCA_015231345.1 Planctomycetota bacterium | reverse complement strand
ACCATGAAATTATCCTTTCGGGTAAGAACTACCTTGAAACGATGAATCAACTTATTTCATATAAGGATGCACCACTTTCTGTGCCTAATGAAGTCCCTCTTCATTTGATGTCTAAGGAACTTAAAAAATACATTACGGTGGTGCTATCCGGTGAAGGAGCTGATGAAATCTTTGGTGGTTACGGTCGTATATTTCGTTCTCCTCATGACTTTGAGCGTATGCAAAAGATTGATGACATGAATTTGAGCAAAGAAGATAAAGAGAAGCTCTGTGATAATTTTCTTAAAAAATACCTTGTGCATAGCTTTGAAAGTGAACTTGATCATTTTATGAATATTTATAGCTACACTTCTTTTAAGGAAAAAAAGGACCTGATGCATTCTTCGCTTCCTTTGGAAAAAATAGAGGAAAAGTTGCTTCAGAAATTTAAAACCTTCTTCAATGAGCTGGAAGGTGAAAATTATACGAATAAACTGATGTACACCTTTGAAAAAGTGCACATTTTAGGCTTATTGCACAGAGTGGATACGACAACGATGGCGACTTCCGTAGAAGCGAGGGTTCCTTTTGTGGATCATCGTTTGGTGGAGTGTGCCTTCACAATTCCTTTGAAATATAAATTAAAATGGCAGTCTGACGAGACTGAGTTTCAGTCTAGACTCTTGATGAGTGATGTGATTTCTGAAAAGTACGATACGCCTAAATATATTCTTAAAAAATCCTTCGAAGAGACCCTTCCCAATGAAGTTCTTTACCGCAAGAAAATGGGCTTCCCAGTCCCCTTAAATGATTGGTTTGGTGGTCATTTTAATGAATATGCTCGGGATATTCTTCTCAGTGAAAAAGCGAAAGAACGTAAAAACTAAAATGAAAAAAATATTGAAAAATGGCTTGGTGATGAAAAATTAAGTCAGGATCATGGTTTTGCCATGAAAATCTGGATGTTAATTAATCTGGAGCTGTTTATGCAGAAGTATTTTGATGCAGAGAGGAGTATCGCATGATTATTGGTTATACGTCTGGAGTTTTTGATTTATTTCATGTGGGGCACCTCAATATATTGAGGAATTCCAAGGGGATGTGTGATCGATTGATTGTGGGGGTCACAACTAACGAATTAGTGCAGTACAAAAATAAACAAGCTGTTATTCCCTTTCATGAACGCATGGAAATTGTTGCCGCCAATCAATATGTAGATTCAGTGGTTCCTCAAGAGAATATGGATAAATTTGAGATGTGGGAGAAAATCAAATTCGATGTTCTTTTTGTAGGCGACGATTGGTTTAAAACTGAAAAATGGCAGGATATTGAAGAGAAATTCAAGGAAGTGGGTGTGCGTGTGGTGTACTTCCCCTACACCAAAGGTGTTTCTTCGACTCTCATTAACGAAACCCTGAATAATTTACGCACGAAATAAGCCCCCAAATAAGAAAAGTAACTTTTTTCACTCCATGGAAGGTGTCTGCAAAAAAGACAAGAGAATTGATATTTAAGATGTTGAAAATTAATTATTTAGTTTGATTTTTCCGTGGTTATGAGCTTGTGATAATTCTGGTATTTATCTGAGACATTTGCGGGGTACCACCTTGAAGATTTCACAATCGGGAACATAATGGTCCCCAAAGCAAACCAATCTATCGTATTAGGATTTTAAGCATGTCTAAGAAACTAAGCTATCAACTGCTCTTTATCACTTTCATCAGTGGTCTTTTTGCTGACTTCAGTGAGCCTTTGGATGTTTTTTCAGGGACTGACCCAAAAGAAGTGCGCCTTGGTGATATGGATGGCGATGGGAGCTCAGATATCGTTTTTGTCGATAGTGGCACCATTAAAATCATCTATCAAAAAAGTGCAGGAGCCAATCAGTATTCGGCGCTTTTAGACGGTGATGATGAATATTTTTCTATTCCTCAGACAGGTGCACTTGCCCAAGATGCTTTTACTGTTGGTGCTTGGTTTAATATAAAATCTTATGGTGCTTCTAGAACTTATCTTTGGAAGTCTGATGCCTTTGATATCTATCTGCACACAGGTGATAAATACTTGGTATGCCGCCCTTATTATGATGACGGAAGCACCGACCCTTTTACCAAGTATTCATTTCTTCCAGAACTAAATACTTGGTATCATGTGGTTTTTACTCATGATGCTTCAACTGGAGAAGGCCGAGTCTATATTAATGGCAAGCAAGAAGTTAGCCGAACCGTAACTGCAGGTAGATTTATTAAAACCACTGGTTCTGAAATTACTGTGGGTGGCTTGGCTACAGATACGGACAAAGGAATCACTGGTAATATGGATGAAATTGTCTATTTCAATACGGTCTTTTCTGATGTTGATGTGGCTAAACTCTATAACTTTCAGCAATACCTTGATGTCAGTACTTTAGATACCGCACCAAATCTTGTTTCGTGGTGGACTATGGGAGATGCTGATGAAGATGACTTCAACTCATACTTTGGCTCATCTGTGTTAAAAGATTCTTATGGAAGTAATGATGGTACGGCCGTAAACACCGAGCCTGATGATAAAGTGATGTTTTCTTCATCCACAGAATAGACTCAGGAGTTTTAAAAAATCAAAAATAAGCCAAAGCAATAGCTTTGGCTTTTTTTTTGCCTTGGCTAATGCTTCGTTTGCACGCCTCGTTTTTTGGCGCTTTTATAATTCTTAGAGAATAAATAAATAAAGCGCGGATTATAAATAAGGTACCGCGCCCAGAGGCGAGCAGGCTCCATAAGGAGGCGAAATAACCACTCTAGATACATTTTCTGCAAGATGACGGGCGCGTTGACTTTTCTGCCTGAAATGAAATCGAAAGCTGCGCCAACTCCCAACATAACGCACTTAAGTTGATCTCGATTATGATTCATCCAAATTTCTTGTTTAGGGCAGCCAATTCCGACAAAAAGAATGTCGACTTCAGCATGATTAATTTGTTCAACATAGCTTTGGTTTTCTTCTTCGCTTAATGGCCTGAAAGGTGGCGAAATACTTAAAGCGATATTCAGCTCAGGAAACTTTCGATGTAGCTTTTCGTGCATAAGTTCCAAAACCTCATTCGTGCCACCATATAAGCCTATTTTATAACCTTTCTCTTGAGCCAAACGGCACAGTCTCAGGGTCAAATCCGTTCCTCTGATTTGCCTGACTTGTTTTGCACCTAGTAGCTTTTGGCATAGGCAAAGAGGTTTGCCATCGGGCAAAACTAATGAGGAAGCATTCACAACCTCCTTGAACTTTGCGTTATCTTTCGTTTCAATGCACATGTGCACATTGGAGAGGCAAATGTTTTTGCCTTTTCGAAGTTGATAATCTCTTGTGCACCAGTTGCCAATATTCTCAACGAGCTCTTTGCGGGAGGGGATAATATCCACTTCCATATCGAGAATTGTTGTGAAGTTTCGCATGCTAGTGTTTGCTCATTATAGGAATGAGTGTGATGAGGGAATATATTTTTGTCGCTAAAATGATCATATTAGGAAATCGCAAATACCTCTAATACTAAGATGCTGTTTTATAGGCATTAGTAGGATTTAGTGTGTATGAGTTTATGCTTCAAGCATTCCATATAATACCTCATTAAGGCTTTTATGGGGTGAGCCCCGTGCATTAAAGTTGCAGCCATGGACTCCCGGTAGCTTCTGATGCAATTGGAGCTACTGGCCCCTCCCCACTCCATGTGAGATACCGTTATAGGTAAAAAACCAATGTTGATCTTATCCCAAATTCTGAGTAAGAATTCATGGTCACCTGCGATAGCAAAACCCACAGAAAAATAACCATACCTCTCATAAACTTCACGACGGACAAATGTGGCAGGGTGTGCTATGGACATTTTTTTGAGCAAAGCTTTTTTGCTGATGTCGGCGCCTACGCGGCGAATAAAATCACCCCTTTTAGTCACTTGGTTGACGTAACCGTGGCAAAGATCTAAATTGTATTCTTCCATATGTTCGACGATGCTTTTTATGACTTCTGGGGAAGCATAGTAATCATCAGCATTGAGGATATGAATAATATCTCCCTGAGTAGATTTGGCACCTTTCGAAAAAGCATCGTATATACCGGCATCGGGTTCTGAAGTATATTTAAGTCCATGCTCTTTGGCGATGGTTATGGTTTCATCTGTCGAGCCTCCATCGCAGATTAAATGCTCCAGGTTGCTGTAAGACTGTTTCTTTACAGATTCTATGCATCGTTCGAATAGCGATGCTGCATTGAGGGTCGGTGTGACTATACTGACTTTTAGCGACATGCAGGCCTCGGTATTTGAGAGGTGAGGGAATTATTTTCTTCCGGCATATTGTGTTTTTTGCTCAAAGCCAGGTTGAATATAAACTCTTGTCCCTTTCAGGTAAAACTTAAGTTCATGATCAGTCATTTTTCTTGATTTTGGCGAAATACAGGTGCCTGCAGCCATCCATAATAATAAATATTCCGCTGAGTAGATGGGGTAGTAACTTACCGTCCACATAATGAGATAGCTCAGCACTATATACCCACACATTCTCGCTATACAGTTTCGAGAGGCTATAATGCCAAGAAAGGCTGCTGGAAGCAAGATTAAGAGTTGGAGGAGAATCATCACTCCACCTCCCTTGAGTAAAATATGGAGGTAGCCTATTTCATTTACTTGACGGTTATAAGCATCACCCTCATTGTCTCGAAAATAAGGACTATAATATGAACCCATAGCTCCTTTGCCGACATACAGTTCTCTCTCAGAGAGGTCTTTGAAAAGCTCTATGACCAGAAAAGACCTCGTGTCTGTTTGTGCGTCATCATTTTGCAAAATGGAATTAATTGTGCGGTTAACCTCATTGATGGATAATAAAACTAAGAGAAGAGATAAAAGAACCATGGGTACCTTCATTGATCTTCTGACATCCTTTCTTCTTAAATACTCAATCAAGTAACAAAGAAGAATAAACATGAGGTAAAGCATATTCGCTCTTTGAGAAATTGTAATTGATAAGGTTAAAAATGCGATTATGGCAATAAAAGTGATTTGTTTGTTCTTCCGACTTTGGAAGGGATGGGAAAGAAAAAGGATCGGAAAAAAGGGCAAGCCTTCGATCAGTCCTGTACATAATTTTTCAGATAGGACGACTTGCGTGATGGAAATTAAGGATACGGCCAAAAGAACCTTACTGAGGAATTGGAAAATAGGAAACCAATTGAAAATATTAAAACCAAAGACCATTGCAAGGGGTGTGGCCCATGTCCAGCCCATAAGGTAATGGCCAAATAAAGAAATGAGGTCTTTAGTATTCGTGCCAAGACTACGTAGGATTGTATAGACGCACCAGACTAAAAGTAAAAAATAAATGACTTTGAAATAGTAGCTCACTCGGTACCCTTTTCTTAGCGAGTGAGTAAAGATACGCAAGAGTAATAGGCCTGAAGCAAGCATGGCTACTGCGATGAGGTAGCGCAAGGCTCCACTGGGTTGCATGCCGATATGCACAGAAGTATTCACTATAGCAAGAAAAATAAGGAATTTGAAATCCTTCAAATTCTCCCAAGTGAGGGCATGAGCATCTTTACCCCTGTTCATTGACTGAAATCCTGTTGTTCAGAAAATAGAGCAGGGTAATGATGATTGCAAATGTCCTCAGGGCTTTTACTTACATCAACCAAAGTACCCATATGCTGTGAAAGATCATGGTAAGCTTGGCATTGCCTTTGAAGTTCATGGAAGCTCACTTCTTGTTTCCGATCATAGATGATTTGAGCATTGCAGTGTAGGATATACATGGTTTCCGCTTTAGGAAATAACTTCACCATAAAGAGGTAGAACTTTTCCCATCTGGGCAAGCGGTATCGTTTATTATCAGGTATGATATCCCAAATTCCTCTGTCTAGAATAACCCAATCGCCTTTGTTGAGTGCTGGTCTAGCATGACGAAACCAAGCCGGCCATGACATGCAGAATAACCATATTAATTTGATGCAAGCTTTGGTGATTGGATAAATGGGTTTTCCATGGGGATCGACGACCACATTAGCAGGGCCACTCTTGCTTTTTCTCTTTTTCCACGGAATTCGCCAGTGAAAATAGCGATAATTGATATTCCTCTCATCAAGTTCTTTTTTAAGGCCATCGATAAGGGTGCTTTTACCAGATCCATCTGGACCTAGGAAAGCGATGACTCGGCCTTTCTCTCTCATCTTAAGACCTTAGCCTATCTTTAATGATGGGTAA
>JADGBV010000234.1 GCA_015231345.1 Planctomycetota bacterium | reverse complement strand
CATAAGTTATTGAAAAATAAGCCACAGAGCTCAGAGAAAAGCTCAGTGTTCTCTGTGCCCTCTGTGGCTAAAGTGCTGAAAAACAGTTAAATAGAGTTTGGCGAGGGGAAGTCTATAGATTTGATGCGATTGCCCTGCTCTAATAATACCTGAGCCCTCTTTCTCTAAACTTGAGCCCATCGTCTTGCGTGGGAAAAGAGTTATAACTTGAGCTTTCCGTCTTGTTTTCAATCCTTTGCGGATTATTTTCCAAGACCATTTTTATGGCTTGTGCTATAAGAGACGGGCCCACACCCAGTGTTCTCAGGTAAAGTTGGTGTAAACTCATAAGAGAATCAATATTTATCGTCTCCTGGACTAAAATGGGGCCATCATCAATATCAGCTGCCATTTCATGAATACTGATACCAACCTCTTTTTCCCCGTTAAGTAGAGCCCAATATAATGGCTGACGACCACGGTATTTGGGTAATTTTCCCGTATGATAGTTAAGGCATGCCACCTTTGGAATGGCTAATGTTTCTGCTGAAATAATTTTTGGGCATGCTATGGAGAGCATTATATCAACTTGCTCATCTCGGAGGAAATTCTTGAATTCTGCACTATTCACATCTTTAAACCTTAATTCGCGCGTCTTATGAGCTGCCAAAGCATTAGCTACGCTATAAAAAGGCTTGAGAGCAAAAAGTGTTTTAGTTTTAGCGCAGATTTTCTCTTTAATAATATGCCCCAACATGAGGGCGAAGTCTCTCAGGCCATATAGCTTATAACGTGCTTTCAGTTCAGCAAAAGTACTTTTTTTAAAAATCGGCGATAAGACAACAACACCCTCGACTTCAATTGGTAGAGTTTTGAGTTCTTGAAGTAAATCGTTTAAAAATTGCCCAAGATACAAAGGTGCATCTTGAGTTAAAAGCACTAATTTCACACTAAAGAGAGATCCAATTTTATCATTCGAGTGGCATGAGTTACGACTTCAGTATAGCGCTTCTTAATAAGATTACAAAGACTTTCAATTTTTGTTTGCTCAACCTGATCTGATATTGAACGCCTCAAGCTCGCTTCGATATTCTTATAACTATGATTGACAGCTATCGTCATGTACTTCACCTCTTTAGCATCACCACGGCATAAAACTTTCGGTATTTCAATGCTGAAGTATTGAATGCGTTTACGAATAATATCGGGCAAAGATGCAAATTCTTTCTGATCTCTCTCCAAACCCTTCATAAGAGGCCCTTTAAGATTCTTTATATTAATGATCAACTTTTTCAAAGTCATTCTAATATTCGGATCTATGTATATCTTCGATGAGAGCGCTTGACTCACACGCTCTTCGGCTTCAGAGACTATTGAGAAAAAATAGGGGCTAATTCTTTGCTTAGCAAAAACATTTGCTATCAACTCATTGGTCAGCATGTTTAAAACAGTCAAATTAAGGGTTAAATTCATTTTAAATTGACTGAGCTTTTTGGCAAAAACATCATCTTTGATGGCATCATTCGCTGTAGAGTCACTCTGACAGAGAACCTCCCAATCCATCCATGTCCATATCATCCGGCCTGCAGAAACTATTTGCTGATTGGAGTTAGACATAAAGTCACCTGATTTCTCAATAATCACTTTGAGCAACTCTCTTTTTTGCCTCTTCAAACGAACGAGAATTTTTTTGATTTCAGAAAGTGGGAAGGAATAGTCTTTAAAATGCCCCACCAAAAAATCGACAGCTTTGCGCACTTGATCTGTTATAGTTAATGCTGTGCTTTTCACATTATCTTGCTGCATGCGCGCACAAACAAAGTCAATATAGCCAGTCGTTTTGGGTAGGTAATCTTCTATGGTTTTTTTGATTTTAACGACAGCTCTAGCAAAATCTGAAAGGATCAGAATGAGTCGACCAGCTTCAGCCGAATCATTGGTCGCCTTACTGTGAGAACTGAAATAACCAGCTATTTTTTGACATTCAGGAGGAAAACGATCTTCGTTCATCTTATCTCCACCCATTTTCATATAAAATTGGCTTAAGTTTTTTAACTGTGTAATAGACAAGGTGGACATGCCTATCAAGAAATCTTTAATGGGCAAAGTAGAATCATCTTGCAATTTCGGGTTCATACCTCGCGAAATAGCTCCTAACCCTTGATCGTTTAGGCATTCCAACAAATCACCTAAGAACCCATTTTTTCCCCCTTTGCCATTAAAATAAGAGGGACTAACTGGGGCACCTTTACAATTAGAATGAAGCTCTGCGACCTGCTCGTCGATATTTTCGGCGAACTCTTGGCACACAAACTCGATGTACGAGCCAGAAGCTATTCTGTTAATGTCCTGCATAGGCAGCAAATCTCATAGGGACAGAGATATTAAATCACATTGGTGAAAAGTCAAGGGTAAAGTTTGGTTTGAGACATAAAATCTTATTAATTATGAGCTCTGCCCCTATAAATCAAGAGTTTAACAAAGGCCACCATTAATACTAATGACTTGCCCAGTGATGTAATCGCCGCCTTTTCCTAGTAAAAACTGCACCATGTCAGCTATATTCTTGGGATCACCCAATCTTTGCAGAGGGATGCTTTTCGCGATGGCTTCAACATTTAGCCCTTCAGTCATTTCAGTGGCGATATACCCAGGGGCGATGCAATTCACCAAAATATTCCTGCGTGCGACTTCTTTGGCTAAGGATTTTGTGGCACCAATCATGCCTGCTTTAGCTGCGGCATAATTAAACTGACCAGGGTTACCCATAATGCCCACAACTGAAGACATATTAATGACCCTGCCCTGCTTCTTTTTAAGCATAGCTGAAACGATAGGTTGCGTCACATTAAACAAACCTTTTAGGCCTGTATCAACAACACGGTCAAACTGATCGGCTTTCATACGAATAAAAAGGCCATCATCAGTAATGCCAGCATTATTTACGAGACCCCAAGGGGTTTCATCCTGCAGGGCTTCACTTATAACAGAAGCACATTTTTCTCGGTCGCAAATATCAAATTTCATCAAACGGCATTTCACACCTTTAGATTCAACTTCTTCTTTTACCTCAAGAGCTTTTGCATCCGAACTTTGATAAGTTAACCAAAGGTCGTAACCTGCATCGGCCAATTCATAAGCTATAGAGCGCCCCAATCCACGTGAGGCACCCGTTACCATTACGGTCTTTCCCATATATCTAATTCCTTTTCTTCTTATTTACAAATATATTTTGTTCTCGGTCCTGCAACCTTACCATCTACCTTGACGCCTGATTGACTATTGGCACTTAAGTAAGATAGAAGCTTGAATAAGGTTTCAGTCTCATCGCTTCGAGACATTTTCTTTGCTAGCTCAGGAGCAGACATAGCTTTTTTGCAAGCTTTCAATGTTTTTACGGCATCTTGCTGCAGTTCTAATACAAGTTGAGCTGCTTTTTTACCAGCCTCAACACCTGGTTGGTGGTAAGCATTAATGTTCACATAACTCGCATAGTAACCTACTGCACGCTCAAATAAAGCGATAAGACGACCAACGGTTTTCTCATTCACTTCATCGACACTTAGAGTAATGCTCTGTCTGCCTGAGTCGCCAAGAGCTTTTCTGGTTCCCAAGAAAAAACCTTCGAGGTAGTCGCCAGTCGTAGCACCATTTTCCACATTCATGGAACGACCCTGACGGGACTTTTTCACTTCGATAAAAGTGACAAAAAAGTTATGTAAGCCATCGCGCAGTTGTTGAATATAAGCGTGCTGATCTGTGCTTCCTTTATTTCCGTATACAGCGATTCCTTGATTTACGGTTTTTCCGTCTAAGTCTTCAGCTTTGCCAATAGACTCCATGATAAGCTGTTGTAAATATTTACTGAATAACTCCAAGCGGTCTTTATAAGGCAAAATAACCATATCTTTTTCACCCTTTCCATTTCCTGCAAAATACCACATGGCAGAAAGCAGAGCTGCAGGATTTCTCTTGAGACTTGCAGACATTGTCCACTTATCCATTTCCTTTGCTCCTTCGAGTAAATCTTGAATTTTATAACCGGACAAAGCTGCTGGTAGCAGACCAACAGCACTCATGACTGATGTTCGACCACCAACCCAATCCCACATAGGGAATATTTCTACCCAATTGTCGTCTGTTGCTTTTTGGAATAACTGACTGCCCTCACCCGTAACAGCCACAGCGTGCTCACCGAGCACAAGTTTAGCTTTTTTATAAGCGTTCTCAACTTCAAGCATACCATTGCGTGTTTCTTTAGTTCCGCCAGACTTAGAAATAACCACAACTAGTGTTTTTCCTAATTGTCCCTTAAGATCACCTAAAACTCGATCAATACCATCGGGGTCAGTATTATCGAGAAAATATGCTGATAATCCTTTAGCTGCAGGACGCAGTGCCTGGTCAATAAATTGAGGCCCTAAAGCTGAGCCGCCAATTCCAACGAGTAATAGATTTTCAAAATTCCCATCAGAGCCCTGACATTTACCACTCAACACTTTTTTAGTGAAAGCCACAACTGATTTATTTGTCTTTTCAATAACGTCCTTAAGCTCAGCTTTAGGAGCACTTGCAGTATTACGCAACCAATAGTGACCGACCATACGCTCTTCGTCAGGATTTGCGACAGCACCTTTTACGAGTGCTTTCATATCTTTCAAAGCATCTTTAAATGTACCTTCAAAATCTTTAAGCCACTTTTCTGAAAAGTCTACTTTAGAAACATCGATTGAAAAATCAAAATCATTGCTTTCTAGGTAGAATTTTTTAAATCGATCCCAACAGTTTGTCTTCGCCATGTTAAAGCTCTATAAATATAAAGAGAAAAACCGGGTGGAGACTAATTCAGTCTCTACTATTTCAACTACAAGAACAAAAGGATAAGGGACTATTTTAAGCTAGGGCGATCTTCTACGGCTGGTGAGTCGTCCCTGCAAATAATCACTCAACATTTCAATTTCACCTTTCGTCAATACACCCTTTTTATCACTATGAAAAGATGACATCACCGTACCAGGAAGCCCTTCTGTTAAAATTGAAATAATTTTTTCTCGCGACATTTTCTTCATCTTTTGCACACCGAGTTCTGGTCCTATAGGGCCTGTTTTTCTTGAACCGTGGCAACTCGAACATAAATTCAGGTATAAACTTTGCCCCGTCACTGTACTTAGAGTACTCCTTTTAACTGTTTTATGGCGCAGTGTTTTGACTAAAGATAAAATTTGCTTCTCTTTCAAAGGACCGCCTTCTTCCTCAGCAAAGGCATGATTATGAATATTCACGCCAGATGAAATCTGTTTATGAAGAGAAGGTATATCAAAAGCATTCATCTTCTCCAGTGACAAAGGCTTTGCGCTTATTCCTTCCCGAAAAATGCCATGGCACATAGCGCAGTCGGCCAAATAGAGCTGTTGGCCCATCATATTGACACCTTGATTTACATGACAGACAGCGCACTGCCCCACAAACATATTCTTTCCTTCAATGGGCAAGTGCTCTCTGGGAAAGCTTTTTGTTTTTCCAACCAACTGGATGAAATAAGGTGAACGGCGGTCTTTCTCATAGACACGAACACTTTTTTTAAGATCACCTAATCTTTGATTAGTGTTCATTTCACCTTTTATTGAAAAAGCATTGCCTGCAGGAATAATTTTATTTTTTAGTTCTGCTGAGGTGCATCCACACGAAGTTTTGATTTTACTTATCTCTATGGTCTCTGCACTCGTATTTCGCCCTTCAATTGTATAAGGAATAATTTCGCCACAGTAGACCTCTGGCAATTGAATTGTACGGGGAAGAGAAAGGGATGCATCACTCGCGGCATAACATATCTGAGACCAAAAAAGAAGCAGCACAGCCACAAAAAATGGAACCCTTACATAGATTGGCAGTAATAATCGCAAATGAATAGTCAAAATAATGATCTAGAAAATGAAATGAAGAGCTTAAGAAGAGAGGAGTGAAAAATAGTGAGTGCAGCCTATGCAGAGTAACTCAACGTCAAAAAAATGCTAATATAGCAGTTAGTTTAAATGAAGGCTGCCTTCTTGCTGCATATCCTCATAATCTCTTCGAAACTTCTCCCCATATAGTTCGATCCACTCAATTACGGCTTGTTCTCCCAAGTCTTTACCTGCCTTTTCAGATTCAAGCCATTTATATCGCTTAATCTCTTCTATTTGCAGCTCATTAAAGCTTTGAAGTGTCATTACTGATTCCCTACAGATTTAATCGTTTTATGATGCAATGCCGTAATTTTAGTG
>JADGBV010000233.1 GCA_015231345.1 Planctomycetota bacterium | reverse complement strand
ATGGTTCCCGTCAGGCGTTTTGGTAAAGCCGACGAAGTGGCAAATGCCGTTTTATTTTTAGCATCTGAAGCCTCAGCCTACATCACAGGCACCACCCTTGATGTCACCGGAGGCATCTAATGAGCGCAGAGTTAAACGAAGTATTAGTGACTGGAGGCATCTAATGAGCGATCAGCTACAAGAAGTATTAGATACCATACCTCATCGCCCTCCCTTTCTTTTTGTTGACCGCATTGTCGAAAAAGACGACAAAAAAATTCAGACCGAAAAACAGATCACCGGCAAAGAAGACTTTTTTCGTGGGCATTACCCCGACCGTCCCATCATGCCTGGCGTTCTTCTTTGCGAATGTGTTTTCCAAGCGGGAGCCTTGTTTTTAGCGCAAAGTTTAGACCTAGGCGAAGAAGCTAATAACAGCAGCCCTGCTGTCACACGAATCAATAATGTTAAATTCAAGCTCCCTGTTCGTCCTGGCGACAAACTTGATATCCACGCCCAGCTCACAGACCGCATGGGCAAAGTTTTCTATATGAAAGGTCATATCTCCCGCGAAGGCAAGAAAGTCATGAGCCTGGATTTCGCCTGCACTCTCATAGAGGATAATACGTGAGTTTCCTCGACTTAGAGCAAAAACAAATTCTCGTCTTCGGTGTCGCCAATCGCAAAAGTGTCGCTTACCATATTGCCAAAGGCTTAAAAGACGAAGGCGCAAAAGTTATTTTTGCCGTACACACAGAAGAGCGCAAAGAATCTCTCAATAAACTCTTAAAGGGCGAGTCTATTTATGTGTGTGATGTGGAAAAAGAAGGGGACCTAGAAAAACTCAACGAAGTCATTTCCAAAGAACATGGTCCCCTAGACGGCCTTGTGCATTCCATTGCATTTGCCAACTACAGTGAAGGGCTTAAACCCTTTCATGAATCCAATCGCAAAGACTTCCTCCAAGCCACACAAATCTCCGCTTTTTCTTTGGTTGAAATGGCTGGAGCTTTCAAAGACACCTTAAAATCTGACGCCTCGGTCGTCAGCATTGGCATATCATCAACCTTTGTCACAGCAGAAAACTACGGGTTTATGGCTCCCATTAAAGCCAGTCTCTTAACCATGACTCGCTACCTTGCCAAATCCTTTAGCCATCACAGCCAAGTACGTTTTAACTTAGTGGGTGCAGGTCCCTTAAAAACAGCTTCATCAGCTGGTATACCCGGGTATATGGATAACTACCTCTATGCAGAGAAATTAACATTCCGCAAGCAAGCCCTCAAAACTCAAGAGGTGTCTGACACTGTTCTCTTTTTGCTCAGCCCAAAATCGAGTGGTGTCAATGGCGCAGAACTTGTTGTGGATGCAGGCCTAGGCATGAATTACTTCGATCAATCTGTGGTTAAAGCCGCAGTTAAACCCGAGTAGACCATTTTATGAAATTCCTAAGAACCCGCCTGCAGACTCTAGAGTACGCCTTACCTGAAGAGTCATTAAGCTCAGAGCAAATCGAAGAACAGCTAGAGCCAACCTACAAAAGACTTCGCCTACCTAATGGTCGCCTTGAACTTATGACAGGCATCAAAGAAAGAAGGTTATGGCCCAAAGGCACATTGCCATCCGATGCCAGTGCCTTAGCCGGCAAAAAAGTTCTGGAGAGTTCTGGAGCTAATGCCGATGATATCGACTTAATGATTCACTGTGCCGTTTCAAGAGACTTTCTTGAACCAGCCACAGCTTCGGTGGTTCATAAAAAGATCGGACTGGGAAGCCATACTCAAGTGATGGATATCTCTAATGCCTGTTTGGGTTTTTTGAATTCCATGGTCGTAGCCGCAGGCATGATCGACGGAGGCATTATTAAACGTGCACTTATCTTAGCTGGAGAAAACGGCAGACCTCTCGTCGAAAGAACCCTAGCCATGCTAGCCGACCCGACCATGACACGAAAAAGCATCAAACCCCTTATTGCATCACTCACCATAGGCTGCGGCGCCGTTGGCGCCTTGATGTGTCATGAAGATATCCATGATGGCCCGAAATTACTAGGCGGCGCCGTTGGTGCAGCAACACAATACAGCGATTTATGTGAAGGCGATAGCGCTTCTGGCAACTCTCTGGAGATGAATACCAATTCAGAGGAACTGCTAGTGCAAGGCGTAAATTTAGCCAAAAATACTTTCGGAAAGTTCAAGCATAATTTAGCTTGGCAGGCTGATACGCCAGAACAGTATATCACCCACCAAGTAGGCCAAGCTCATCGCAGAGAGCTATTCTCAGCCTTAGACCTGGACCTAAAAAAAGATCATTCGACTTTCGAGTCTCTAGGTAATATAGGCTCTGTCTCCCTCCCTCTCACTTTAGCCAAAGCACGCGAGCATAAAAGAATACAGTCTGGAGATAAGGTGGCACTCTTAGGCATAGGAAGTGGCATAAACTGTATGATGCTGGGGATGGAATGGACCTAAACACCGAACTCTATCCATTCGAAAGTCACTTCATCGAGCATGAAGGCGGCCATCAGCAGCATTACATCGATGAAGGGCCTGCAAGTAGCCCCAAGGATGCTCAGCAAGAGGAAAGCAGATGCTTTTTAATGGTTCATGGCAACCCCACTTGGTCCTTTTATTTTCGGAATCTTGTCATAGGCCTTAGGGATCGCTACAGGTGCGTTGTCCCCGATCACATGGGCTGCGGCAAATCGAACAAAGCTCAGACATACACTTACTCCCTTGCTCAGCACATCAAAAACCTGGAAGCTTTGGTGCTTAAGTTGGACTTAAAAAACATCACCCTCGTACTTCATGATTGGGGAGGCGCCATAGGCATGGGACTCGCCAAAGCGCAACCAGAACGGATTAAAGGAATTGTTGTGCTCAATACGGCAGCCTTCCTTTCCCCGCTCATCCCCTTCCGTATTCGCATTTGCCGTTGGCCCATACTTGGCACTTTTATTATTCGCGCTCTCAATGGCTTCGCCGGACCAGCCCTCAGCATGGCTGTTGCTAAAGACAATCAACTCCCAAAAGATGTTGCTAAAGCTTTAATTTCCCCTTACGATTCTTGGGCCAATCGAGTTGCCGTCAATGCTTTCGTGAAAGATATCCCTTTAGGCCCTGAGCACCCAAGCTGGCAAAGCTTAGCGGATATCGAGGCCTCCTTATCGCAATTTCACCACCTCCCCACACTGATTTGCTGGGGCGCTCAAGACTTCTGCTTTAACCTCCATTTTTTAGAGCGCTGGAAAGAAGAATTCCCGCAAGCTAAGGTGAATCTCTATCAAGATGCAGGCCACTATGTTTTAGAAGATGCCGGCGACCGTGTCCTTGAAGCCATTAATGATTATATGGCGAATCAAAGCGGAGAGAATCAATAAAAAGCATGAAAGGCTCTTCCTATAATGTCGCGCGCTTTTTAAAAGAAATGGGGGAGAGCCACCCCGACAGCCTTGCCTTAAAGTCTCCCAAAAAGCGTTTTTCAAAACGTCCCATCAGGTACCAAACACTCAGTTTCAAAGAACTGGATGATTTAGCCAATAGTTACGCCCACGGTCTTAATGAACAGGGCATTGTCAAAGGGACACGAGTTCTGCTTATGGTTAAACCTGGCACCGACCTCATTGCATTGGTCTTTGCCTTATTTAAAACAGGTGCCATACCCATACTCATCGACCCCGGCATGGGCCTTAAAAGTCTTATGGCATGTATTCGTCATTCCAGACCAGAAGCTTTAATTGCTATCCCTGTGGTTCACGTTCTCAGTTATTCTTTTCAGAAAACTTTCGCCAGCATACATATCCATATCACAGCCGGTACACGTATTGGCTGGAGAGGTGTGAATCTGAAATCTTTTAAGAAGTACCATGGCCAAGCTTACGAAGATGTTCATAGTTTAGCCCAAGACCCTGCAGCCATACTTTTCACATCAGGCTCCACTGGGCCTCCAAAAGGCGTTGCTTATCAACACGGCCAATTCCAAACCCAAGTCGATATGCTCAAGAAGTACTTTGGCATACACCCTGGTGAAGTTGATTTGCCCATGCTGCCAATCTTTTCCCTTTTTAATCCTGCCCTTGGCATGAGTACGGTGATTCCACAAATGAATCCCAGTCGCCCTGCCACCGTTGACCCAGAGAATATTATTAAAAGTATCAATCAAAATAGGGTCAACAATTCCTTTGGCTCGCCCGTACTATGGTGGAAGATCACTCGTTATTGCCAAGAAAAGAGTATAGAACTCCCTAGCCTAAAAAGGGTTTTTATGGCTGGTGCTCCTGTCCCTCCCGAACTCATTAAGGCTTTTAAAGAGCAATTTCCGCAGACCAGAGTTTTTACCCCATACGGCGCAACCGAAGCCCTACCACTATCATATATTACGGACGAAGAAATCCTCACACAAACAGCAGAACTCAGCCGAGAAGGGGCTGGCATGTGCGTGGGCAAACCCATGGAGGAAAATGAGGTGCGTATTATTAAAAGCTCTGATGGTATTATAGAAGAATTACCTGAAGAATGTGCGCCTTACCAAAGGGGAGAGATTATCACGAAAGGCCCTGTTGTGACTTTATCCTATGATGGCCTAAGCGAGGAAACTAAAAAAGCTAAAATACTAGACCAAAATGAAACTTGGCACCGCATGGGAGACTTAGGTTACAAAGATGACTTAGGCCGATTATGGTTTTGTGGTCGCAAAGCTCACTTAGTCAGCACCCATGGTGATTTATACTACAGTGTCTGCTGTGAAGCCATTTTTAATGCTCACCCAAAAGTAATGCGTTCGGCCCTCATTAAATTAGGGCCGGAAAAAAATCGCATCCCGGCTATCGTCGTCGAACTTCATAAAAACGAAAAAATGGCCCCTGACCAATTGGCTATCTCATTATATCAGCTTGGGCAGAAGTATGCACACACAAAGAAAATTAAAGTTTTCTTCAGTCATAAAGGTTTCCCTGTGGATGTACGCCATAATGCAAAAATACACCGAGCCGACCTTGCTCACTGGGCAGCCACATCTGACCCTCTCCCCTTGCCTCTTTAGATAAACGCACACACACCATCTATTATTTCCCCGCCGCCCTTCCGCCTAATACTCCCACACGAAAACACCTGCGTTTTTCATATCTTATGACCCCACGCGAGCAAAGCCTTAGATGAAAGCCTTAGTCACAGGAGGAGGCGGTTTCCTGGGTTACGCTCTCATTAGCCAGCTCATGGAAGAAAACTGGGAGATCACAAGCATAGGACGCAGCCGCCAAGAAAAAAACCTAGCCCGGGGCATCAACTGCGTAGAAGGGGATATCTGCGACCCAGACCTTATGGTTCAACTGACACAAGGGGTGGATTCCGTCTTTCATGTTGCTGCTTTAGCAGGAATTTGGGGAAAAAAGGAAGACTACGAAAAAATCAATATTGAAGGCACACTTAATATCATTCGAGCTTGTCAGCAAAGTTCAGTGCCGCGCCTTATTTTCACTAGCTCACCCAGTGTCTGCTTTAAAGGCACAGACCAAATTATGAGCAACGAAAATGAATCTTACCCGGACTCATGGCTCTGGCATTACCCGCGCACAAAAGCTGAAGCAGAAAAAGCCATTTTAAAAGCGAATAGCGAAACTCTAAAATGCACAGCATTAAGGCCCCACCTCATTTGGGGCCCTGGCGATCCCAACTTGCTGCCAAGGGTCATTGCTAAAGCTTCCCAAGGCAAGCTTCGCATTGTTGGAGATGGTCAAAATCAAGTCGATATGGTCTATGTCGACAATGCGGCCAGTGCTCATGTTCTAGCGGAAAAAGCGCTACGCGAGGGGAAAGGTGCAGGTGAAGCCTATTATATTACCAACGATGAGCCCGTATTTTTATGGACTTGGATTAATGAGCTCCTGGAAAGAAAAGGAATTCCACCAATTCGAAAATCAATATCTGCCTCTGCGGCATTTAGGGTAGGCCAAGCCCTCGAATGGATTTATGGAACTTTTGGCCTAAAAGGCGAACCTCCCATGACCCGTTTTGTCGCTCGCCAACTTTCAACTCATCACACCTATGATATTTCAAAAGCGAAAAAGGATCTAGGCTATTCTGCAAAAATTTGTATGAAAGAGGGCTTGGACATTTATCTGAGCTAGCAATAATACTTGCGTGGCTTCCAAAAATAAAATCCTCTACTTGGCAGGAAGTGAAAGTAAAGCACACTTCCTTCACGAGCTCCTTCTGCAGGAGGGGCTTCACCTAGAACTCTGCCATGATAGCGAAAATGCCCTGGGAGTAGCAAAAGAGTTAAATCCAGAATTGATCCTGCTTGATGTGGAGCAACAAGAAAGCTCTGGCACAGAGATTTTG
>JADGBV010000232.1 GCA_015231345.1 Planctomycetota bacterium | reverse complement strand
AAGGATTATTATCTTATCCTTCCCCGCATCCATGGGGGCGGTTGTAGTTGACAGTTTTGACAAGGAATAACTAGGGGAAAATCATGGATCACGCAAAGAAAGACCTGTATTATCACAAAGCCATGGAGGTCTCATCAATTGGGATGATGGCATTCGACATTAGCTTCATTGACGATGCTGAATTCTCATGTGTTTTTACAGAGAATCTTTATCTCAGCAATGGAATAATTGATTTTTATCAGTATCTCGGATACTCCATATATAAAGTATTTAAGCAAATTGAAAAGGACTGGTTAAAACGCAAAATAGAAGAAGCGTCTTCGGGCGAAGAAGATTGTATAAGTTTTGGCATTGTCAGTTTCAAGAACTCTGAAGGTCTGGTTGATATCGATGTCAATGCATATCTTTGCAACGACAATAGGACTCTGCTGGTGACTTTGAGAGATGAAACTAAATTTCGCTCTCTGCTCAATATGACGGACAGAATGACTAAAAATATCTCAAGGAACTTACAGTCAATCCGTAAAGAACGCGACCAAGCACTACAGCAGATTGACTCAGAAGACTCAAATGATGCAGCTTCAGAATTTACCGACAGAGCAGTCCACGACCTGAAAGGGCCACTCGCAACAATCAAAGGGTTTGGTGAGGTGGCTAAAGAAGAAATTAAAGACAGCGAGGAGCTGAAGTCATCGCCAATCCTTAACTATGTCGAAAGAATGATTTCCGGTACGGAAAAGCTGAATCACTTAGTCGAAGATCTTCTCGAGTACTCAAAGATAAAGAACTCAGATATTCAAATTGAACAGATCAATTTGAACAAGATCCTTATGGAAGTCAAGCAATTGCTCCATGAAGATATTATCAAGAAGAGAACATCCATTACAGCAAGTGATATCGATATAGCTGTGAAGGGAAATGACACCGCATTGAGAATCATATTTCAAAATATCATTAGCAATGCTATCAAATACTCCAAAGAAACTGAAGCTCCTAAAATATCTATTCGTTGCAGCACAAACAATAATCAGGTTTCAATAGTTTTTGAAGACAACGGCATCGGAATTGATGAAAGCAAAGTCGACACAATAATGAAGCCATTTGAGAGACTTGGCAAAAAAAAGGTGGAGGGAACCGGCCTTGGTTTAGCAGCCGTAAAAGAGGCTGTTGAGGGCCTCGGAGGAAGCATTGAGGTCGATAGCAAGGTTGGTATTGGAACAAGCTTCAGGGTATCACTTCGTCAGTAAAAAACTGCATATATAAAAGAATAATTTATTGAAGCACTCGGATTATACATCATGTCAAATAACGATACAACTATAATATTCAATGGACAACCCCTCTCTCCGGGGATGGGCGAAGGAAAAGTCTTTGTCTATCGAGATATCATGAAGAGATTCGATGAATTCTACGATATCGATGAAACGAAAGTAGAACAGGAAGTATCGGCACTGGACCGTGCTTTTACACGGATTTCTAATGACTTGGAACAGCTACAAAAACGGGTAAAAAATGAAATCAATTCAGATCTCGCGGGAATTTTTCATGCACACCAAATGATGATTCAAGACCCAAGCCTAAAAAAAGAGGTGGAGAATAAAATTCGAGAAGAACTTGTGAGCGCGGGGAGTGCAGTGAAGTCGGTTTTTCGTCACTGGGAACGTAGGTTCAGCTCTATGAATACCGAAGTCGGCAAGCAGAAAGGGGACGATATGATCGATTTAGCGCGACGACTTATTCTAGCATTAGCTGGTGTTCACGGACATGCTCTAGAAGACATCCCCCGTGGATCTGTACTGGTAGCCAACCGACTACTACCATCAGACACAGTTTTTCTCGAACGAAATGCCGCAGCTGCCGCAATACTAGAGTTTGGTGGCAAGGGTTCTCACGCAGCGTTATTCGCTCGTGAAATTGGACTCCCGTGTGTAGCAGGCATCAAAGAGCTTATGAGTAACATATCGGAAAAATCATCCGTTATAGTTGACGCGAACCAAGGTGAAGTCATCATCAATCCAACACCTGAGCAAGAGAAGGCGTTTAGGGTCAAACAAGATCATAACACCTCTATCACTGCTCAGGCTCGCAAATATGCCCATGAATCTGCTATCACCAAGGGTGGCCAACAGATTACTGTGCTAGCAAATGTTGGCGACAAAGAAGACACTCAACTTGCTATAGAAAATGGTGCGGATGGCATAGGCCTTTACCGACTCGAGCAAATATACCTATCCCGACAAACCCCTCCCACAAAAGTAGAACTTATTCAAGAGATAACAGACACACTAAAGCCAGCCAAAGGTCTTCCCGTGTACATCAGGTTGCTTGATGTTGGAGCAGACAAGCCGCTTCCCTTCTTGGATATGCCAAGAGAAAGTAATCCTTCACTCGGACAACGAGGTGTTCGATTCCTGCTAGAACACCCCGACCTTCTACAAATGCAGCTAAACGCTTTGCTTGAGATCTCCTCAATACATGATGTGCACATTCTGGTACCCATGATCACCCTGCCAAGTGATATGCTTGCTGTAAGAAAATTCCTCGAAGAAGCTGTTTCGAATGCAAACGTTACGAATATCCCTAAACTTGGTGCTATGATTGAGACCCCCGCAGCTGCTCTGACATCAAAATGTATTATGGAGCATTCAGACTTTCTCAGTTTCGGAACAAATGATCTCACGCAGTACTTATTTTCCGCAGATAGAGAAAATCCCGAAGTAGATGATTACTTTGATGACACGAATACAGCAATCTTTCGTTTAATCAGTATGGTTCATGCCGATACCCCTGATGCCTCCCTATCAGTATGCGGTGAGTTGGCAGGTCGTAGCGAAGAAGTATCGAAGTTAGTCAAATCTGGCATAACATCTCTCAGTGTTGTACCACCCAGTATTCCTATAATCAAAGAGGCTATACGGAAAGTAAAAATATAGTTTCCTTGAGTTTTACGGCCCACATCTGGCTTCTCTCGAGTGTACAAGCAGGCCTGATTTAAGCATACATTTTGCAAGGCATATTCTCACAATCCGCATTAGTAACAGGAGAAATCTGCATTCACATTCGGCCGGATTAGGTCCTCTGTACCGAGTTTTTATTCACCTAACACGCTTTCTCTTTAATGATCGAAGAATATCTCTTAATACCTCCGCACACTCAGCATCATTTTTCCGAGCGTTCTTTAAGAATGGAACTTCTTGCCCTAATTCGAAATTACCAATAGCTTGATAGATTTCCTTTCTCAAGTAAAGAGGAGTATCTCTTTTCAAAAGCTCCTTAAGTCTTTCAAGATGTTCCCTTACCTTTAGGATACCACATAAGACGACACCGTAGAAACACTTTTCATGCTTATCATCATTAATAAGTTGAGCTATAAAATTCAAGGAGTCAGCAGTCCTCTTTGGCTTTGACTGAACAAAGGAGTGAATTGAGGCCAAATCACTTTCCAAAGAGCTATTATGAGTCGTCTGAATTTGTTTTCCATTGCTGAGAAATCTTGAATATATCACCCAATTCTCTGGATGTGAAGAAAGAAACTCATAGTGTCGAATAGTACGGCCACTAAGGCTATAGCTCATATCCATATTTTGAAAATCATTTGTTTGAAGAGCTTCCAATACGCCATCAGCATCATTTATATTTCTGTTAACCTTATCATTAGTCGAATGAATATTCAATATCTTTGATGAAACTCCTCGCAACTCAGCGAGAGATTCTTTAGAATCTAATGCAGTCCCTAAGAGCAGCACATGATTAAAACGCACTGCTGATTTATGTTCAAAAATAATTTGTGCCGTTTTATTCGTGACAATTGTCCCTGCACTATGAGCTATAATATCAATTTTGGTTTCTTGATTATGCATTTTATTACAGAAGTTAAAAAGCCGGTTAGCTGCTGCTTTTGTAGAGGATGGAGACGCAATTTTCCTGGTGATATCGTTTTTTTCCCAATCATAAAAACAAGCCAAAGTATGGTTGCTGCGAACTCTAATGTTTTCAAGAAATAGTTTTGCTTGTGCTAAATCACCAGAGCTCACCCCAGGAATCATGAGCAGCAAGCGATCACAATTCTTTATTTGTTCCCATTGAGTATTTGAGAGGTCCTCTTTGCTTAACAAAAAGATCTTGTTGTTGCTTGCATGTGCTGTGAAAACAAATGAAGCAAACAGAGTTACGAAAGTGAAATGTTTTAGTATAGGCCTCATGATCTTACCTATCGTTTAGATTCAGTATAAACTGGATGATATTTTGATCAAACAAATGGCGTCTTTTTTAATGGAGTCACCCACACCTCTTGAACACCTTTGGAGCAAAATATTCCCTTGAAAATATTGCGGACGAAAGTCCCCGCATCGCTTTTCCTAGCCAGAAGCTTTTCAATATCCACATCACTCAAAGGAGAATAGGACTCACTCCTTTCTTACTGTTCTTTTCTCAACAATGCCTAATTCGATTTGAGAGTAAAGGTTAGTTTGCTTCAACTAAATTTATTTGAGACAATTTTGTCTCCTACGCACATAATTTCATAAGTTCCTCTTGTATAATTTATATTTCAGATATTAGACTTTCTTCTTCATCAATATTGATTCGTAAACGTGAAAATAGCCGTCATTTACAACCGAGAATCACAAAAGGTAATTAACCTATTTGGAATGCCAAATAGGGAAAAGTACGGTTTAGAAGCTATTCGTAGAATAGTAAATTCACTTAAGAAAGGGGGGCATCAGGTTCAATCTTTTGAAGGCGATAAGGACCTCATTGATAATCTTGAAGAATTCATGCCACGTGCATTAAAAGGTGAACGACCAGGGATGGCCTTTAATTTATCCTATGGCATTCAAGGACAGGCTCGCTATACTCATGTACCCGGAATCCTAGAAATGCTAGGAGTTCCTTATGTTGGATCAGGGCCCTTAGCTCATTCCTTAGCCTTGGACAAAGTTATAGCCAAAATGTTATTTGTCCAAAATGATATACCCACTCCGAAATTTGCCGTTCTTAATGCCCCCGGTTTCGTTACGCCAAAATTAAAGTTTCCCCTTATCGTTAAGCCGAAAAATGAAGCGGTGTCCTTTGGTATTAGGATTGTTGAAGATGAAGAAGAACTACGCAATGCAGCCGATGTTATTTTTGATAAATTCAACCAAGCTGTATTGGTCGAGCGCTACATTCAGGGGCGGGAAATCAATGTGGGCATTCTTGGCAATGGAGAAAATATTGAAACTTTTCCCCCAGCTGAGCTACACTTTGGTGAAGAGGGCCCTCAAATATATACATTGGAAGATAAACAACGGCAATCAGGTCGAGAAGTTAGGGTTATCTGCCCTGCTGTCATCGATGATAGCATAACCAAAAAAGCTCAAGATATTGCGATCCGTGCCTTTAACATTTTAGGCTGTTACGACTGTGCCAGGGTTGATATGAGAATTGACGATGAAGGTCATCTATATATCTTAGAAATCAATAGTTTGCCGAGTTTAGGTGAACATGGCACTTATGTGGCAGCCGCAGCAACTATAGGACTGGATTTTGCCGCATTAGTCAACCGCTTGGTTGAGGTTGCTGCATCAAGGTACTTTGGCACGCCCAGCCCTCCTGATTTAGAACGGAAAAGCAGGCAGCCTAGTAATTCCTTATTTGCTTTTTTGACTGAAAGACGTGATCGTTTGGAAAAGCGAGTTGAGGAGTGGACAGCCATAGGAAGTCGTTCCGATGACCCCGTCGGAATAAAAATGGCTTATGAGCAATTGGATGATACTCTTGGAGATATTGGTTTGCGAACTGTTAGAGAGTATACCGACCATCGTGACGTTTGGACATGGGAAAGCCCGGCTGGGCTAGATAATGGAACTTTACTTATTAGTCACATTGATATCCCCGTTAACCCTCATTTAGGCATGGAGCATTTTCATCGCGACCCCGAATGGCTTTTCGGTGAAGGGATTGGTTCTTCACGAGCTCCCCTCGCCATGCTTGAGTATAGTCTGAGAGCTCTTAAGAACTCACGACGCTTGAATCGCACAAAATTAGGAGTAATTGTCTATGCTGATGAGGGGCGGGACTGTGAAGAAAGCGCAGATATAATTCGACGAGCTTCAGCCACGGCCAGCAGAGTATTAGTTTTAAATTCTGGAAATCTCGGAGATAACCTCGTTACAGGCAGACGGGGACAACGTCGTTATCGTTTGGCTGTAGAAGGGAAATCTCTGCGCTTGGGGCATTCAGATCGAGTATCAGAAGTCATGCAAGTTATC
>JADGBV010000231.1 GCA_015231345.1 Planctomycetota bacterium | reverse complement strand
GTAATCGAACCGACTAGAGAATCTCTGCGGAGTTTCTTGCGTTTATCATGATAGCCAGCATTATCCACCCCGGCAGCTTAGCACATTTTTTCTTTGCTATATAATGGTATCTTTTCCAAACCACCCGGCCAATTGTACCAATCCTTAAATTTTACACAATACTATGAATCATAAAGTTATCGGTTACATTTGTCTGGATCAATGGAAGGGAAATAAGTGACAGATTACTTCTTGAGAAGCTTCATGAATTAGATTTGTAAACCGAGTTGACGATGATAATAGCTTTCGGTTTAAAATAACATATCTTTTTCACAATAATGATTTTACCACAAGATATTCCCATCGAAGAACAGGGTAGTTACACCCTACTGGCTTTTTATGTATCCATCGCACTAGGCTTTTCTTTCCTCTGCTCCGTTGCCGAAGCGGTATTACTAAGTATGAATGCTGCTTTTATCGAGGATAAACGAGAAAATTCGCCTCGTTTTGCCAATTTACTCTATAAATTAAAAATGGAAAAGGTGGATAGGTCTTTAGCTGCCATCCTTACCCTGAATACGATAGCTCATACCGTGGGTGCCATTGCCTCTGGAGCAGAAGCCAGCAAGGTCTTTGGGAATGCTTGGTTTGGAGTTTTCTCGGCCGTCATGACATTGACCATCCTCTTTTTGAGTGAAATCGTCCCCAAAACCATTGGCGCTGTTTACTGGAAAGCCCTCTCTAAGCCCGTTGCCTATTTTATTAACATTTTAATCTTTTCTATGCTGCCACTTGTTTGGCTATCTGAACTTTTAACAAGGCTGATTTCCAAAGGAAAAGCCGAGTCCTTTACCAGGGATGAAATGGTGGCAATGGCCAGGGTAGGAGCAAAAAACGGCGTTATTGGCCCACAAGAAGCAAGGATTATTGAAAACCTTTTCGCTTTTAAGTCCTTGTACGTCAAAGATATCATGACTCCTCGAACAGTAATCGGAGCTTTACCCGTAGATACGAGCATAGATGATGCCGTTAAATTTATCGTCGAATATCCCTTTTCCCGAATCCCCATTTACCAGGATAATATCGATCAGCTAGATGGATTTATCCTAAAGTTTGACGTGCTTTTGGCCCACAAAGAAGGGAAAGGCGCGCAGAAAGTTTCTACCTTAAAACGCAAACTTGCCATCGTTCCTTCGACTCAAGTTTTATCTACACTTGTCACCCATTTAATTCAAGAAAACAACCATATGGCTTCAGTTGTCAATGAATACGGGGGAACTGAAGGGATTGTCACCACTGAAGATATAATGGAAACCTTAGTCGGTTTTGAAATTGTGGATGAAAATGATAAAGTTGAGGATATGCAGAAGTTGGCAAGGAGCTTGTGGAGTAAGCGGGCGAGGGCTATGGGGATCGAAATATGAGGAGTTATGCTTCGCTTAAACTGACCTTTTTAGTAAGCGTTTAGCTTAGAGAGAATTTCTTTATATGCCTAATTTTACTGTATACCACTGTTCAATCTGTAGGCGAATGCTTCATAGATTTGAGTAATATTTTAGGTTTAGAGAAATAGTGTGTCTCTATATAACTCTAAATAGAAGAAAAAAAGAATGTATCTAAAGGCTAAGCCTGAATCAGCCGCGTTCACGCCATTTTTTTTCTTGACCAGGTACTGCTGGTAGTTCATTTGGCATGACGACCTCACCTTTCTCAAAACTAATCGCAGCTGGGCTTAAGGTTAAATTGTAAAAAGGAGACTTTTTATTATCCATCAAATCCGTCCAACGAATCACCTTGCCGGTGTAAGCAGCGATGCGGCCACCAATGGCCCCCATTGTCGCTTCAGCTACTAGCTTGGCACGATTTTCAGGTTCGCCTTTTCCACGAATACTGCAGAGAAGATCAACATGCTCTTGAATCATACCACTGCTGTGTTTGACCTGGGGAGCTTCAATATTGACTGATTTTCCTTTCACGCGAGAGCCAGTAATTTCACCTTCGCTACCTCGGAAAAACTCGCCGACCCTATTGTAGCATCCGGCAATTTGACGGCATTGACTGTGAATGTGCACACCGTCACCATAATCCATGTCAACACTGAAAAAGTCAAACTGATTGCCACCAGCAATTTCACGTCTAGCACAGCCTCCAAAGCCGATAAAGACTTTAGGGGTACGGCCTAGGTACCAGTTAGCCACGTCTATTTGGTGAACATGTTGTTCAACAATATGATCACCGGACATTTCTGTAAAGTTGAGCCAGTTACGAGCCAGGAATTCGGCGTTACTCATGCCAGGTTTGCGTGAGTTCATCCAGAGTACACCCATATTCCATGAAATGACTCCACCCAAAATTTCTCCCACTGCGCCTTCTTTGATTTTGGCAGAAGCTTCAAGGTATTTCCGATCGTGACGTCTCTGAGTCCCTGCAATAACTGTTAAGCCCTTTTGTTTGGCCACCTCACCCATTTCAATAATTTTTCGAGCTCCAGGGGGGTCAACAGCTACAGGTTTTTCCACGAAAACATGCTTGCCCGCGTTTATGCAAGCTGCGAAATGGATGGGACGAAAATTGGGTGGAGTAGCCATAAGTACCACCTCGGCATCTGATTCGGCAACTTTATGGTAGGCATCAAAACCAGCATGTACTTGGTTGGGCTTCAAGTTATATTGCTTGGCGACTTTGCTTACTTTATCTTTGAACGCATCGGCAACGGCGACCACCTCTACTTCAATACCTAATAATTTTGCTGCTTCATGGAAGTTTTTCAAGGCACCAGTCCCCCTCCCTCCACATCCGATAAGGGCGGCTTTGATTTTGCTGGTATTAATTCCACCTGAAGTCTGAGCGCCCATTATGTGAACACTGGATAACGCAGCCATGGAAATGCCGGCAGATTTTAGAAAGTGACGTCGATTGTTATTGATCATATGCTTCCCTGAAATATATATATTGGCTGATAAAACAGTATACCTAATATTAAAACCAAATCATAAGGCTGTTGCTAGTAGATTCTCAGCATTTACTTGTATATAATACGCATGATGTGAAAAGATAAAGTAAAAGATAAGACAAAGGGTTATCAGACGTTAATAGCATTGGATTGTTATATTTTGAATTTATCAAGTGAATGCTTCAAGTTTTGAGCTAATTGAGTTAACTCTTCAGAAGCATAATTGGTGTTTTTTGCTTCTTCGGCAGTATTGATGCCTTCGCCTTTGACATCATTAATATTTGAAGTGATCGTCACCACTCCTCTAGTTGAGTTTTGAATCTTTTCATTAATCTCATCAACACTTTGTGCTGCTGAATTCATATTAAAAGAGATTTCCTTAATAGACATAGTCACTTCTTCAACAGAACTGGCTATGGCCTGCATATTTTTGTTTAACTCAGCAATAATAACAGATATATCAGAAGATGAGGTGACGGCTTCTTTTGTGTTATTATAAACTTGATTAATAAGTAGACTTATTTCTTCGGTGGCTTCTTGGGTTTGATGAGATAGTCCTTTTATTTCATTGGCTACGACTGCAAAGCCTTTGCCCGCTTCGCCAGCTGTAGCTGCTTCTATGGTGGCATTAAGAGCAAGTAGATCAGTTCTATCAGCTATGGCTTCGATTGTTTTAACAATACTGCCTATTTTTTCAGTGGCATTCTCCAGGTTTTTCATAATAACCCCAGTTGTCTTAGCTTTACTGTCGGTTTCTCCAGTCTTTTGAGCACTTGTGCTGATGTTCTTAGAGATATCCATCATGGCGCTATTCATTTGTTCAATAGCTGTGGCCACAGTATTCACTGATTCCGAAACAGTCTCTGCTTTATTTGACACTACTTGCAGGTTATTTGCAAGGCTTTCTGATTCTGCAGCCACAGTTGTGGTCTTGGCCGATAAGCTGCCTGCATGGTCAGATAACCTCCCAGATGTAGCCATCAAATTCCCTGAAGAGGAGGAAAGGTGTTTGATGCTCTTATTAAAATCTTTAACCGTATTATGAAACCCTTCCATCATTCCATTGAAGTGAATTGTCAATTTTCCCAACTCATCTTGACTTTTTACTTTAAGACGCCCGGTTAGGTTGCCGGTATTGGCTATGTCGATGATTCCATTGGCTGTATGAATGAGTTGGCCACCAATTTGTCTTGATACGTAGAGTGCCAGGATAATGGTTACAACAAATACCAGTGCCAAAATAAATGAGCCATAAACGAGCAATGTTCTCGTTACTTTTTTAATCATTACTGTTGCTTTGTCATTCATACTTTTCATATAATGATTCTGGGTAGCAATACATTCTTTGAGACGCCTTTTTGAAAAGCATACTAGAAGCATTCCATACATATCTCCCTTTTGCATATCGGGCCTAAAACGGGCTAGGTCAGGACTGACCAGCAGAGGTTTATATAAGTAGAGAGACTTGTCATCTTCGCGATACACAAGCTCGCCTTTTTTATTACCCTCTTCCCAGATGTCGTCGGCTACTTTCCTTCCTATTACATCATCCACTGAAGATAAGGTGATAAACTTTTGGGGACCTATGAATGAAAATTCTTCTAGCTGTTTTAATATACTTTGCTTTTTTGCTATATGTTGAAATTTAGAAGTTTCACCTGGTTGTAAGGCTTCACCTATGGCAATCTCAATCTCTTTTAATAAATCTTCGGCACTACTTTTATTCATCTCTTTAATGAGAGAGATGCTCTCTGCGTTGGTGTTTTTGAAAGCTAATTGTAAATCATGATTGATATCATTTAAACCATCAGAGACAACTTTATACGCTACAAGTACAACGATGGATACCGATAAAAGTGTCAGGATGAGCATGCTGAATAAAATTTTGGTGCGTAAACTCAAGACTTCTCTCCTTTTCTGTCCTCATCGGTGTATTTTGTCTTCGTCACCTCTTCAATTTTGCGGTAAATGTGGAAGTCCCTGCGTTTGCAGAATTCCGGGCTACTGCAACCAATGCAGGAAGCTGCAGCTCGAATGCACCAGTTTACCCCACTATTCCATTGTCGTTGTGGGCATTGGGTATTCGTAAGCATACCCAGGCAGCCTAGCTTAAATAAACAACCATTGTTGTCTCCAAAGTGTTGAGCATAAATATGTCGATCATAATAATGATAGCGGGGACAGTTATCATGGGTCGAATTTGAGTAGAAAATTTCAGGAGTTAATAGTTTAGAGTGAACTTTTGGGTAGCCTCTCCCAGCCAAGTAAGCAATGGTGCCTACCATCGACTTGGGGTGTGTGGGGCAACTGGGGAGATTAACAAGAAACTGGTCGGTAGAAATCGACTTTAAATGCATGAACTCTTGCACGCTTAGAGCACCCGTTGAATTTCCTTCCGCTCCTGGAATTCCTCCATAAGAAGCACAGGTTCCCACGGCCATAACGGAATCAGCTTTATTTATAAGCCCTGGAAGCAAGTCAGCCAGGGTTTGGCCTGCTATGGTGCAAGCTTCTGGAATAGCCGTGGGGATAGAGCCCTCAACCACCAAAATATAACCTCCATCTTTTTTCATTTTCTCTAAGCTCTCCGTACACAAATGCCCTTGAGCTGCACCGAGAGTCTGATGGAAACCGAGTGAGATAACACGGGTCAAAAGCCGAATGGGATCTGGGTTTTCAGTATTGAGTAGTGAAATAGTGCATCCACTGCAAGATTGCCCTTGAATCCAAAGGACCTTTTTTGTGCGTTTAAAAAGCCTTTCTAGTCCGTCAGCAAATATTGATTCACAAGTAGGAAGAGTCGCAGAGGCGCACAGTATGCTTCCCATTTTGAGGAAGTCTTGGCGTGTGAAGGTGCCGTTTTCTTGAAAATGATCATTCATGATATTTCTAACCTCAATGAATAGCACAAGCAAGACAAGGATCAAATGACCGAACCACCCGGCCTGCTTCCAATGGGTGCTCTGGATTTGCAATGGGGGTTCCCTCAAGAGCTTTTTCCACTGGCCCTGGAGTCCCTTTATCATCACGGGGAGAACAGTTCCAAGTTGTCGGGACAACACATTGGTAGCTAGAGATTTTGTAATCCTTGATTTTTAGCCAATGCCCAAGAGCTCCCCTTGGGGCTTCGGTAAGGCCTATGCCTTCTCCACTTTTTGGGTACTTAAAATCGTTGGCTGGCTTGCCATCGACCTCTAGTTCATCAAGCCAGGAATAGCATTGCTCAATCATCATTTGGGTTTCCAAAGCATGACAGAGGTGACGGCCTAGGACTGAATTTAATTGCTTAAGTTCTATTTTGAGACTGGAAAACAAGGGTTTAAAATACTCTTTCATTTTGTTCTTCCCGGGAGCCAAAAGGTTGGTCATTACCCTGGCAATGGAACCGACCTCCATGGGG
>JADGBV010000230.1 GCA_015231345.1 Planctomycetota bacterium | reverse complement strand
TGCCTGAGCATATTTTGGATTTAGCTTTCAACCATGTGCCTCAAGCTTTAGTATAATCAAGGCTTCAACTATCGACTTGGCAGGTTTATATGCTCTATCTTCAATGAGAGCAGATATAATATCTGCAACAGGCACGAGTTGTGATATCTCAATTCCTTCTTCCCACATTTCTTTAGTAATCTTTAACAATCATGTATCTGTATAAAAAGCCATTTCTTTTAAGTGAGAAAAATTGTAACTATGAATTTAATTATCAGCAATAAATCTATCTTTCTAACCTTATTTCTTCTGTGTTTATCTATGACATCTTTGCTGGCAGACAGCATCAGGTCGTCCACAGGAACGATAGGATTTGATGTCAATATGGATGGAAACATGGAAATGATGCTTAATCGCAATGGTCTGGGTCTAGGTGTTTCTCCTTCGACAAATCTTCATGTGCAGGGTAAGGCTTTGGTAAGTCACAGACTGAGTATCGGCGGTATAACAAACCACTCCAATTTGCACCTCAATGGCTCAATAGAGAACAGCTTTCAGGAAGTCAATTCCGATTCAACCATTGGAGGTCATAGCTTGGTTCTTGCGGATAGTTCCAGTGGAAATCTCACTCTCACCTTACCTTATGCTGCCAATGTTGCCGGAGGGGTGATCACAATCAAAAAAGTATCCTTGAATAATGAAGTTACTATTTTGGGGGGTGGAAATATGATAGATCAGACTGGCTTATGGATTTTATCATCGGGAAATATGGGTTATATGAATGTGATAAGTTCTGATGGTCAATGGTGGGTAAAAAACCTAAACGAGGAAACAACGATAAGCCCCCATTATGCCTTCACTATCGATAACAACATTTGGTCAGTGCAAACGATTTTTAGTGGCAACTATTACATTAACTGGGGGGATGGCAGTTTCGATGAGTTTTCTGTTACGGGAACAGGCTCCAAAAGTCATAATTATGCCTCTAGTGGGGAATACACCATTCGTGTAAGTTCCATGGATGGTTTCATGACATACAATCTGGGGAGCTACGCTAGAGAAGTGACTAAATTTGAAATCTTCGGTCAACCCACTATGCCCAATAGAATTGATAGGGCTTTTAGGGAATATACTGAGATTACTTCATTTCCAGACCTTGATACATCCGGAGTGACGAACTTTGCAGAAGCCTTTTACAACTGTAAATCTCTGACTACTTTTCCTGTACTGAACACATCTAATGGCACCAATTTTAAGACTACCTGGAGAGGTGCTGAAAGCTTAACTACGTTTCCCACGCTGGATGTATCAAATGGTCAAGACTTTAGAAGCTGCTGGTTGGATTGCAAAAATTTATCATCATTTCCATTATTGAATTTCAGTAGTGCCACTCGATTTGACAATGCTTGGGATGGATGTCTCGCTCTGAGCACCTTTCCTGCCAATAGTTTTGATGTCTGCACAGCGGTGACTAATTACACCGATGCTTTTACCGATACTGCTCTTACAGCGGGTTCAATTGAAAATATTCTGGTAAGCATTGATGCGGCGGGTGCATCCAATGGTACATTGGGATTGTCTGGCGGAACGAGTGCTGCGAATATGGATTGGACAATCTCTGCCAATATTGCCTTGAGCAGCCTATTGGGAAAGGGTTGGACCGTTGATCGGAACTGAAATGATATTAAAGCTCGTTGCTGCCACCTTAGTCCCCATAAAAAACTAAAGAGAATCGGGCTCATCACTTTCACTCTACTGGCCATCTTGAGCCGAAAGTTCATCGCTTTCACTATACTGACCATCTTGAGCCGAAAGCTCATCGCTTTGAGAGACAAATAATTCTTTATTTCCCTCACGATTGCGAATTGGGCTAAGAGTTGTGTTCCTGCGGATATTACCACCACGTATGATGTGTTTCGGCCACATTGTTCTTGCTAAAGATTCCTTTTCAATAGAAATTTTAATTGAATTAATAGAGTTATGATGATAATTTAAGCAATTAAGAGTAAATATTATGGATTTGGATATGCGATATTTTGTGCCACAATATGTAAATAATACTATTGCAGTTGCACCATAATAAATGAGATATGACTATTGATCTATGACACCCTTATCATCAAAATAGTAAACAAATGGCACAAGACTTTCACTCGACAGATAAATCGAAAACAGGTAAAATCGTGACTCAAAATCAGCATTTTTCTTTAATCGAACTGCTGATTGTTATTGCTATTATGACCATTCTTACAAGTCTAATATCTCCTGCCTTGAAAAGGACCATGGAGGGAGCAAGTTTTGTGGCCTGTGCTTCCAATATGGAAAAGATCGCAGCAGTAGATAGCATCTATTCGGAAGATCATGGTGATCTTGTCCATACAGTTGCGCCAGGTGATGGCAGAAGTTTTCTTAGCAAGAATACTGGCCTGCTTCAATATGCCGAAAGCACTATCATGGCCTGCCCCAATGACCCTGCAGCCGACCCTACAAAAATCAGTGGCATTGGCAATCAATATGATACCAGATATGCTTCCTATGGGGGGAATTATTATCACCGCTATGATACCTCTATATACCGTTATGAGATTTTCCGACCCAATGAAAAGTTGCTCTACGGTGATAAGGTCAGTAGAGCTGAAGGAAATGCTTGGGCATTTCCCATGATCTCTGTTTCCAAAACAAATGAGCATGGCTTGTTCAACCGACATAAGGGCATGTTAGCTAATGTATTATTCGTGGATGGTCATGCTTCTCCATTGGATGTGTTACTCCCTCACAGTTTAGAGCACTCGAATATAGTTATTGATTATAAATATAGAGCACAAAAAGCGCATAAATTCATGCACTATAATCGTCCTTGAGCAACTGAACTGCTCAGGGGATAGTAAAGAAGTATCTTAAGTATTCTAATCAAATTTTACAGATAATTATGAAATACCTCTGTGCAGATTTCGGCGGCATTCGAATCAAACTATTCCAACATTATCTGTAATCCTAATGTCGGTGTAAAGCAAAAAGGGAGAGTCAATACGGTTATGGGCACCAAAGGCAATTTAAACCCGAAAGCTGAACCTCCTCGCAAACTTAATGACTTAGAGCGTCAGCGTCATTTTGCTAAGAAGAATAGATAAAAAGAAAGGGTCTTTTGTCTTTTAATGGGACAAAATGAAAGGCTGTTCTGAAGGTGAATTCATTACGATAGGCATGAGCTGGAATGGATGGTGTTTATTTGAGATGATGCATCAATATTGGATAACAAAAAGGTAGACGAGACAAATTTGTATAGGAAAGCTAACGTAGAGTTTGTTTTTCCGGAAAGGATAACCCATCACTCCGTAAGCAATTGAGACGAAAATTCCTTCCTAGAAAACAGAAAACTTTACTTTTCAGACTCTATTTTGAGAGTAGGTTCTCCCTGAAGATACCCTATTGACGTCAAAAACTTATCGGCTTCAATCAGTGTTTCGTTAAAACGTTTCTTATTAAAAAAGCCATGGGGCATGTCTTCGTATAGATGCAGATCGCAGCGGAGACCAAGCTTTTCCATGCGTTGTTTGTAGTCTTGAGCTGTTGCAACGGGGATAAGTTTATCTTTTGTGCCGAGAAAAACGGTTGTTGGAGGATTGTTCTTATTGATGTTGTGAAGCGGAGATATCTCTTGCCAATAATCTTTGACTTTGCTGTAGCCGTAACCTTCTTTGCTATTATCAAATACAGGGTTAAAGAGAACCAGGGCACTTGGGACGCAACTTACAGAAGTATCTTCTCCCTCTTCATTGAAACCAGAAATTGTGCCGGTTGCTGCAGCAACGTGACCTCCAGCTGAACCTCCGCCAGCGGCAATTTTCGCGGGATCAATGCCAAGTTCACTGGCATGGGAGCGAACCCAGCGAAGTGCAGATTTACCATCTTTCACACATTCACTAGGGGCAGTTTTATGTTTGCTAAAAATGCGGTATTCTGCAGAAATGGCCACGATTCCCCGTGAGGCGAGGTAGGCACTTTGGCGATAAAAATGCTTTGGTGTGCCACCAACCCAGCCTCCGCCAAAGAAAAAGACAATGGCAGGTCTCTTGTCCGTGATTTTGTGATTAGGAGGATTAAAGATATGAAGCGAAAGAGACACATCTCCTACCTTTTTGTATTCGATTACCTTGTTTGGCTCTGTTTCCTTGGCAGTAATATTTGCTGATAATAAGATGAAGAGCGCTGTAAAGGCGAAAGGTAATATTTTCATTGAATTCATCATAGCGTGTGTCCTGTGTTAAGAAATTATTGTAAACTATCGATAGATTTGGCTATACGTTAAAAAATGCTAGTTTTTTTGTCTTAGTGATCCAAGAATTCCTGTCGGTGATGGTTGCCGCAGAGATCGGGCTGCCAGCCCCACTGAGGTTTCATCACTGTGCTGCTCCATTGTTCCCAAGCTAATTTGAGTCGATTAAATGCTTTTGGGTGATGCTCCGCCACGTTCATACTCTCTCCTGGATCAGAGAGTATATGGTATAGTTCCCAGTCATTTCCCTTACTGAAATCTTTTCCACCCCAGGGCTTTACAAGTTTCCATTCACTATCCCGGATGGCGTGGCCGTAGAGAAAACGCCAGTACAGGTAGCGGTCAACTTGTTGATGACTTTTTGAATTGAGATGAGCCACGAGGTCCATTCCGGGAAACTCTGGATTTATCATAATACCTGCAGCATTCATTATGGTAGGTAATACATCAAGGGTGCTGACGGCTGTGTCGCAGACGCCGTGAGGCTTAAGTTGGTCAGGCCATTGCATGGCAAAGGGTACACGTAAACCCCCTTCATACATTGAGCTTTTAAGGCTGCGGAGTTGGCCGTTATAGGAATAATTGCTTTTGTCCTCAGCACCACCATTGTCACTAATGCAGAAAACGAGTGTGTTATCGCGTTTTCCTAACTCTTCAATTTTATTCATGACACGTGCGATATTTTGATCGACCGAGTGCGTCATAGCTGCAAGAGTTCGACGTTTTAAATTTTCGATATGAGCATATTTTGCGATAAGTTCGGGAGGAGCTTCGAGAGGTGTGTGTACACCGTTATAGGGGAGGTAAAGGAGAAAAGGGTTCGATGAGTTATTCTCAATAAATTCGATGGCTCGGTCGCTGAAAAGATCGGTGAGGTAGCGATTATTCTTGGGGGTAAATTGCGTGCCCTCCATGATGCCTTGGTTCTTTTTATTTGAAGGGTAGTAATTGGTTGAGCCGTCTATAAAACCATAGAAGATATCAAAGCCTCGAGCTTTAGGGTGATTATCTTTACGATGCCCAGAATGATGCTTTCCTATCCAAGCTGTGCGGTATCCGGCTTTTTTGAAAATTTCACCCATGGTTGGGACAGAGAGGGGGATTCCAATTCGTGTATTTTTTTCTTGTGAGAATGGGCCGGGATTATCCTCAAAGCCAAACTCTTGTTGATAACGACCTGTAAGAAGGCCTGCTCGAGAAGGGCCACAGACGGGAGCTGTAACATAACCGGCAGAGAACGATGCGCCATTTGCGGCAATGGAATCGATTGCTGGTGTTTGGAAATCTTGACATCCTTGGTATGAGACATCACCATAGCCCAAGTCATCGATATAGAAAATGACGATATTTGGCTTTTGAGTGTTAGCTTGGAGCACTTGGTGGCTAAGCCCCCAAAATAAAACCAACGCCACTAAGCTATATTGGAATATGAATTTGAAATGATTCATTGTCGTCTCAGTTATGTTATTCGATGTAGATCGTCATTTAGAGATGTTAATGTGTTTTAATTTTCCCAGTGCTTTTTGTGACGGCTGAGAAGTTCACTGTGAATGCTTTTATACTCAGGGTTATCGGCGTAGTTGTGATTGCCCATGGGGTCTTTTAAATAATCGTATAACTCTACGCCTAGTTTTTGATTATTCTTGGAATAGATAGTGTACCTGTAGCGATCTGTACGAATTGACTTTCCCATTATGCGTTTGTTGCTGAAGTGTTGGTGGAGAGCTATGTCAGACCATGGAGTATTATGATTCTGAATAAGTGGAATGAGGGACTTCCCTTCACAGTGAAGAGGAGTTGGAATGCCTGCTGCGTGGCAAAGACTTGGGTATATATCAAGTGCTTCTACAATCGCTGTGCATTTATCATTCTTTTTATTTAAGCCTGGTATACGGAAGATAAGGGGGACATGATTGGTACTCTCCCAATTAACGCCTTTGGCCCAGACTCCATTATTTCCATTGTGGTAGCCGTTGTCTCCCACTAGGCATACAATAGTGGAGTCTTCAAGGTTCTCTTTCTTGAGAGTATTAAGAATGCGTCCAATTTGGGCATCAGCGTAACTTACGCAGGCGTAGTAACCATGGAGGGATCTAAGTT
>JADGBV010000022.1 GCA_015231345.1 Planctomycetota bacterium | reverse complement strand
ATCTTTAGTACTTAAACTTAGAAAGTCTGCTCCGCCGGTTTTGGAATTGATATAGTATTTCTCTGTGATCATATTGCGGTAGCAGCGGTCGTGACTCATGGGGCCATTTTCTTTTTGCGAAATCGTTCCCAGGTTCTTCCCAGTTCTTGCGTCGTAAGCGGTAGGTGTGCCGCCACCTCCGACCCATAGTTTGCCATCTATGTAGAATACGTCCGATGAGGCTTCGTAGTTACCGGGACAATTATCACTCCAAAGTTTCTTGCCGCTTTTGAGATCATACGCAATAACAATGTTTTTCGGGACCGAGGCCTTCTTTCCGGCAGCTTTAGGACCTGCTTCAACGGCAAAAACAGTTTTGCCTCCAATCACAACAGTGTTTGGGAGGGTTCCTGGAGAGCCGGAATCGTGTCCTAGCGGGTGCCCAATCTTTTTCTTGTTATCCCACACGAGCTCTCCTGTTTTAGAATTCAGGCAGAACAAGCCATCGACTGTCTGGTATACTGCGTACATTCCCTTAACAGCTAAAGAAGCCGCTGTATAGGTATTGAGCTTGTCTGTCTGCCAAAGCTTTTTGCCGCTTTTAGCATCAATAGCCAAGATAACACTTTGGGGGTTCTTGGAATCTTTAATTTCTGGGTCATACCCCGTATTCCATCCACTTCCACCAAAGGGCTCCCCTGAAGTTCGGGCTTTACTGCCGATACTATCTTTCTTAACAATATTATAAGCGAAAGCAGGGAAGCGCTGACCAACATTGAGATATAGGATGCCATCGTTATAGGCTACTTCCTGACAGGGGTCGGTTCCTTCATAAGTTTGGATAACTTCACCTGTTGCCGCATCTACTGCTGAAACTTCCCCTTCCAGTTCAAAAGTACAATAGAGGGTGTCGCCAGCTACAGCCATACGACGTTGTTGCTGGACAGGTAGGCACTTGATGTAATTAGTGATAGATTCCCACTGAGTAATAGGTTTTCGCCACAGTTCTCTGCCATTAAAGGCGTCGCGGGCAACAATATGAAACTCCGTCGGGAGGTATGGGTTATCAGTAACTGCCCTGTCTTCGATGGCAAAAAGACGACCATTTCCTGTGACCATACTGATCGTCGTTGCAATAGCCATGTGTGAGCGAGCCCACACGAGATCTCCCACCCACTGAAGGCGACGCGGTGGTCCAACCACAGAGTCCATTGCAACGCCATTGTTATCTGCCTTATTCAGGTACTGGGGCCAGTCATCGATTTCCTTTGGCCATGGTTTTATTGTTTTCTTTCCACCAATCATCATGACTCCCAAAGGCGAAAGTACGCGCATGACCTCAGTCGTCGAGATTGTCCCTAGCGAATCGGCAACCAGAAGATTGATGGTGTTGTCTGCATAGGGAAGCTTACTTCCCTGAAAATGGACTGCCGTTACCCGGTGACCGTAGAGGCCTTTGCTGAGAAATACCTTCCGAGTTTTTTCCACGGACTGAGGCTCATGGTCTAGAATGTGAATGAGGTAGCTGCTATTTTGAGCTAGTGTGCTTATTGCCTTAGTATTCCTGCAGTTGATTAGGGCCACCACTCCTCCCTTGATTCCGCTTTCTCTAATACGTTGAGCCACGTCTGCTGCCAAGGGCATCAAGCAAAAAAGAAAGACCAACACTGAAGCGATCATTTCTTTGGGTACCATGGAACGTAACTTGTTATCTATTTTAGGTGCAATGAACTGATTCTGGTAAGTTTTCATGGTGGAAAGCGATTATCTTGGTGGTATTGGATTGTAAGGAAAGGTGCCCCTCGAGAAAGGCTATAATTTAATAAAATAAGTCATATGTAGACTTAGTCAATACTTCCTACTGTTCTATTGTTTGCTAGGGTGTCAAATAACACAACTAGCGATGTCATTTGTTTTAGTTATGGAAGAAGGTTGAAGTAAAACACTAAAATATCATGCATTACAATACCTCTTTAATCCTCATTTTTCTCCGTAACTATTAATATTATTGGGGATCCGGACGCAAAGGAGAATACCCAAAAAACTCACTAAGCCAAAACAAGCCGCGACGAGATAGATATTTCTCAAACCAAAATCACTCCAGATAAAGCCATTGATTTTTCCTGCTATGGCAGCGCCTATACCAGCTATGATCATATTACTGTAGGTTTGCGTCAGATGCAAATTGTCTTCACCATAGGCTTGCTTTAAGTAGATGCTTATGCCTACAGTTGTGGTCCCAAAGTACACTCCATGCAAGGCTTGAATCAATAGAAAGACTTCTGGAGATGTGCAGGTATAGGTCAGAAACATTCTTATGGTCATGACAATAAGGCCTATAAGAAGGAGCGTTTTAAGTTTAAAGTATTTTAGGATAAAAATCGAAGAGAGGATAAAAGGGATTTCCATAAAAGTGGCTACTGACCAGGCAGTTCCAACATATGCATTGTTTTCTCCCAGTTCATTGGTGATAAAATTTCCCAGCAAAGCCATGCCCATGCTTGAACAAATACTTGAAATGAAGCAAAAAAAGATGAGAAGAATTGTCGTGCGTTCACAAAATAGTTTGAGCGTCGAGATAAACGAGTGATTAAAGGTGCGCATTACAGATCCCTGAGAAACCGTTAATGGGATCACATCTAAGTTTTTAAGAGAAAATAGAAAAGCCACCCCTGATAATAAGGAAAAAAAGAGGAATACATATTCTAGAGCGCAATATACAGCTAAGCGAGAAGAAAAATAACAGGCCAAAGCAAAACCTAATGTGCCAATAGCTCGAAGAATAATGAAAAAGGTGTTTCCATAGGAGCGGGTGGATATCTGAATATTGGTCATGCTGGTGGTATAAGTTAAGGATATGGCAATTGAAATACTCATCACAACAAGTGCAATCGCATAAGAATTCCTGAGGTAAGGAAAGACACCAGATAGCACCCCCAAAAAGAGAAGACTTAGGGACAACAAGATATTTGGATTAGGTAATACGGAAGCTACAAGAGAGGCTATCAAAGGGGCAGCCATTGCCGAAAGGGCACCAAGAGTGCAGAGATTGCCAATGGCTGTTGGCGACATGCCCATTAGTTGCTCCATGGCGACACCATGGTATTGAAACGAAGATACGGATCCAAAGGCAAAGAAAATTAGCAAGCCTGAGAAAAGCATTGTCGAATGAGTAGAAGGGGGAGCTTTCAACCCATCCTTACCACTTCAAACTAATGCCTGCATAAGGCCCTTGAAGAGATTGGTGTGTGGTGTGAATATTTCGGTAGCCTAATTTGAGGCATGCTTTTGGGATGCCAATGAGCAATGCTCCATCGTAATCATTAATATTATTACCATTAAGGCTAGCCCAAGCATAATTGAATTCTCCTCCGACATACTTTTTGGGATGTATAATTGCAGATGCGCATAAAGAAAATCCGGAAGTTTGTTGATTTCCTATCAATGTGTAAACTCCACATCCAGCTGAGAAGGCTGAGAACTCTGTGATATTGAAACGATAAAGAGCGTACATATTAGTAACTCGAAGCTTATCAGCGGGTTCTTTTTCCCAGTAATAAGTGTAGCGATATTTAAAAGCGAGTGATTTATAGCCGAGCTGAGCAAAAAAATCATTTGCATCCAAATCATTCACTTCTCTTTGCTTATTGAAGCCTAGTCGTATATAAGGCAGATAGCCTTCTGGAAATATGCTTTCACTTGGATTATCTGATGAAGAATCTGGAGTTTTGCTAGTAGTGCTTAAAGTTGAAGTTTCATTGTCACTACTAAGAAAAGTAGAGAGTAGGCTAGAGAAAAAGCTAGACCCCTGACTTGATTCTTTTTTTTCATTATTCTTTTTTTGGTCTTGTGTCGCACTTGTCTCAAAGTCATCTAAGATGCCAGCTCTTGCTTGAGTGATGCACAAGCAAAATAGTGCAAAGGTGATTATTAGTGAAAATTTTGTGCTGACCATCAAACTGAATAAATCAAAATTACGACCAAAGCTCATTTACTTAATCCCTTCGTACATATTGACTCCGCCTAAAAGAAGAGGCGTGGCTTTAACGTGATTAAAACCAGCATTTTCTAAATGCTCAACCACATTGATATTCTCGCCAAATGATTGAATGGATTTCCGCAGGTATTCGTAAGCTTCCGTGTCTCCTTTAAATAAGCTGCATGCGATGGGAAACATGATTTTTAAATAAGTCAAAAAACCAATACGGAAGATCGGGTTCTGGGGTAGGGCAAATTCAAGTATAACTACTTTTGCGCCAGGTTGAAGGCAACGGTACACTTCATGGCAGCAGTTCGCTAAACTACCTACATTTCGAATCACAAAAGCAGAAATAACTCCCCGCAATACATTATTAGCAAAAGGGAGTTGCGTCGCATCACCCTGACATAGGGGGAGACTCTTGTTCTTGAGCGCAGCTTCTTTGAGCATGCCTCTACAGAAATCCATTCCTATGACAGTATCATGATGGCTAATATCGATGGCCAAATCGCCACTGCCGCAGCCCATATCTAAAATAAAGCCTTCTTGAGCTAAGTTGGTTTTTAAGTTTCTGATGGCACGTTTACGCCATAATTTATCCAGGCCTAGGCTGAGAATGCGATTAAAACAATCGTATTTCGGAGCCACTTGGTCAAACATATGTCTGACGGTTTCAGGTTTGTTTTCTTTAGTTTTTTCGAAGTAATCCATCAGAATGATAAAAACTCAAGTTGAGTTTTGTTTTTAAGAATATTCATATTATAAAGCTTGTCTGCGTAAAGGTAGATAGACTCTATGCATTCATCACGTAATTCAAAATTCAAGTGTGAGAAATACTCGTTAATATCGACATTAAGATTCTTGAAGTGTTGCGAGATGATGGGAGCTAATTCCTCTAGATTAACTGATAAGTTCTCGCGCACTCCTACAAGCTGCTGATGCAGTTTATAAATCGTGTCTGAGTATTTGTTCGCGATTTCCTTCCTAACAACCCACAGTGCAAAAACAAGAGGCAAATCAAAAAGGCAATTCCATTCGTGTGCTAAGTCATAAACATAGGGGTGATCCGTAGATTTAAAATTGAGTGCAGCATCCCCGATGAGCATGATGGCTTTCGCTTCATTATTTAAAATACTTTCGCTATAATCTAAGTAGTTCTTGATTGAAATATTGTTTTGTTGCAGTAGTATTTTCAATAAGTGAGTGGAGGTGGCGCTTTCTGTTGATAAGAATATCTCTTGGTGATTTAACTCTTCAAGAGGAACTTGACTGAAGAGTAATACTGATTTGACGTAGCCTTGAGAATTAATGCTTAAATCCGGCAATATGACATACTGATCACTATGTGAAAGGTATTCAAATGTACTAATAGCACTAACATCTAATTGCCCTTTATGGAGCATCAAATTCAGTTGTGAAGGTGGGTGACTGTGTATTTCAATATCAGCTATGGGGCTCTCTATAGCTTCATGGTAAAAGGGGAAGCTGTTGCAGTAATTGATATAACCGACTTTCAAAGAAAAAAGCCCCAAACTCTAGTTTCCATAAACGATGCAAGCATAAGAGTAAGAGCAATCCATGAATTCACTCCAAAGAAGGCAAAGTTTAACTTTTCTCTACGCTCTGGGCTCACAAGTGAATGCTGATAAACAAACAAGGCACTCACGACAATGCAACCAGAATAAAACCAAAGGCCTGTATTTGCAAAATAAGCTGTGGCCACCAGTAAACAGACTGTGAGTAAATGAAAGGCTCTCGCTAATAAAAAGCTTTTTCTTAAGCCAAATCGTGAGGGGATGGAATGAAGCCCTTTGCCTTTGTCGTAGTCAGCATCTTGAGTTGCATAGACGACATCCATGCCTCCAATCCAAAATATAGTGGCTAAACCTAATAAATAAGGCTCAGCTTGGTGGCAACTTCCTTTAATCGCAATCCAACCTCCAATAGGGGCAAAAGCTTCCACTAGGCCTAGAAAAAGATGACAGCCCCAAGTGAATCGTTTTGTCAGAGAATATGTGAAAAGCAAAATATGACAAAGCGGAGATAAATAGAAAGCTAGAGGATTCAGCCCCAAGGCACATAAGCTCAGTCCGCATAAACTGCCAATGCCAACAGCCCAAACAAGTAGAGGTGATATGCGACCTGCGGGTATGGCGCGATCTGCCGTTCTTGGATTGTGTTTGTCGATCTTTGCATCTAAAACACGGTTAAAAGACATGCCTGCAGTGCGAGCAAAAAACATTGCACCTATAATAAGAAGCATGGTAATGAGAGTTGGAGCCTCATTTGGGCCAAGCCCATCCATGGCCATGAATGCACCAATAAAGGCAAAGGGCAAAGCAAAAAGGCTGTGCTCTATTTTTAAGAGTTCTGAGAATTCTTTGAAATGCTGTTGATAGCCGCTCATATTGATGGGGGAATATAGGGGAGGGCAGGTAAGGACCAGTCAGTGGCGAAAGATGATTCTGTGTTTATTTTCGCCCTTGTAGATATTCTTAAGAAGGCGCTAGAATGGCTGTGAAATGGAATAAGCAGGGATGATGGAATTGCTATGGGCGTATTAAGAATAGTTGATTTAGAAATTGATTGTATCGTGGGTATTTTACCACATGAACGTAAAATTGAGCAGCAGATTCTCTTTAGCGCAGAAATTGAAACCGATTTTGCCCTTGTTTCTCACCAAGATGGAAAAGTGACTGGTGGCTTGGACTATGCTCAGTACGCAGTTTATGTGAAGAATGCAGTCAGGAAAGGGCGTTATTATTTATTAGAAGAGCTGCTTGATGAATTAGGCCAGAGTTCCCTGAAAGACTATAATATGATTCAAAAACTCACGCTTAATGTTAAAAAGCCTTCAGCAATCAGCCATTGTGAAACTGTGGAGGCAGAATTATCGTTTCCTTGAAGTAGGGCCAGCAATTATATATCTAGAGAATAGGCCTGTTAACCGTGGGATATTTCTGAAGAGAAATATCCCACGCACGATTAGTAAGAAAGTCCGCTTTTACGAATATGATGCATTGGAGTGCTTTCTTTATCTATCGTATGGCATTTTACGACCTCAGCAATGACAATATCGTGATCGCCAGGAAGGTAAATCTCTTTCACTTCTGCCTCTAAGGCAGAAGCTGCTTCATTCAGGATAACACCACCTTTTTCTGTTTCCTTATGTGCTAAGGAGTTAAAAGGATTATCGTCCGGGTCATAACCTTTCCAAAAAGGCTTTACGATATGACTATGAGCCGTGCCCACTGAGTTGAGAGTGAAGTATTTGTCTTTTATGATATGGTCGTAGCAAGGACGGCCAGGTTTGATGGCAATTGTTATAAGCAGTGGGGAAAAACTGGCTTGTTGAACCCATGAGGCTAAAAAACCGTCAACATTATCGCCAGAACCTGCCGTGACAATATACATTCCTCCAATAATTTGACCTACAGCTCTTGTGTTTTCTTCTGTCCATTCCATTGTTTTTATCTCCTTAAGATTTCTGAATGATGACACTCCAGTGGCCATCATCTTTCTGGCTTTGATCTAAAACAAGATGCCCTTCAAGTTTTACCGAACCTGGTACGTTTTGAATAGGCTCGCCGTCATCAAGTAAAATTTCCAAGACTTCACCACTTTTCATTGGTGAAAGTGCAATTTTCGTTTTTACAAAATTCATTGGACAGCCAACACCGCGAAAGTCTTGTTTGACAGTTATCTCTGGTGTCGCGTCCGTATTGTCTTCAAAACTTGGCGTATTATCATCTTTAGCAGGCACTTCACATACTGGAGTTGTTTTGAAACGTAAGGAATCATCCATATCTTTGTAAAGGCTGATAACAACATTAATGAGTGCTTCGACAGCTGTAAAATCAGAGGCTGTTAAAGGTGCTTCTTTTGCTTTTTCGATTAAGGCTTTGTGCTCTTGCCCGACCAAACCAGCTTCGATAAAATGTTGAGCAAAGCTCGTATACACTTTATCTTTATTGTGGGCTTCTATGCCGCGGGTGACAAGTAACATGCGGGCAGCATGAAAAAGAGCTCTGTTGATCGCTTTATCTGCTGCATCACCTTCACTTTCTTGTGATAGTTTAAGTTGTGCTTTGGCAGCTTTCTGATCGACATCGATCATGTCAAAGACGCCAGCGCAACATTCAGCTCTTTGGCCTTTCAGCAGAGAAAATTGTTCTTCAGCTCCCCAATCATGATAGTAACTCTCATTTTCACTGAGACTAGGAACTTGTCGATACTTATCAGCTAATGGTGGGATCACCTCTTTTCCATTTTTATAAATATAATCGGAAAAGGACTGAGAAGAATCTTTGTTCTCCAAATAGTCTGTCATGACATCCACCACAAATTCAGGCATATGCTTGGATGGAACTTCATCAACTTTCTGAGCAAAACGACGGTCTTCATCATTAATAGCTGCTCCTACGAGTATATTGTATGCTGGAAGAGTCGAGCCATCTTTACGCATAACCTTGCCGAAAAAGCCTAAGTCAGCAACATGGTGACGACCACAGGTATTTGGGCAACCAGAAATATGAATTTTTACGTCAGCTAGGGCGTCTAAATCTAGATTCGATTTTTCTAAAGCCTCAGCTATGGGAGGAGTGACTCCACGTGGTAGGCATATGCCTAATTTACAAGTATCAGCACCAGTACAGGCGATCATATTAGAAAGAATGACTGGTTTGGTTGATAAAGTATGTAGGCTGTTGAGTTTTGCATAGACATTCCCTAGATACTCTTCAGGTATATTGCGAAGATAAATATTTTGATCCAAACACGCTCTTAGTGTGTCTTCGCCGAATTGATTTAAAAAATCCGCCAGTTCAATGCCGTCTTGATTTTCAATATCCCCTAAAAAGAGAGGTACAAGAATGGTTTTAAGGCCTGCCTGTTTCTGATCGCTCACATATCTTGTTATCCATGCTTCATAGTCCTTTCCTTCGCCTTTGATAATCTCGATATTAGGTTTCTTGGCAATATTGTCTCTTTTTGCAATATTAAGCTCCAAGCCTGGTTCAAGTTTGTCCATTTCTTCTTCAACGAGGCGGCGAATTTCTTCTAGACCCAATTTCGTCACAAGAAACTTAAGGCGGCTTTGATACTTATGACGCCTATCACCAATTCGGTCAAAGAGCGATTTGATTGCGCTTGTAATGTAATAAACGCGATCTGCCGCACACCATTCATATAGAACTTGACCAAGGATTGGCTTAGAACCCATCCCTCCGCCAACATAGACTTTAAAACCTTCCTTGCCATCTTTTATTTTGGCAATAAATCCTAGGCAAGTAATCGTTGCTGCAGCGTTATCAGCAGGGCTATTGGAAAATGCAATTTTAAATTTTCGAGGTAAATTCCAAGAATCAGCTTCGTCGATCATACGAGTCGTTAGTTCTGATGCATATGGAGCTACATCAAAAACCTCATCAGCAGCTATGCCAGAGTTATGTGAAGCCATAATATTACGAACAGTGTTGCCTCCGCCGCCTCTAGGAGATAAACCTACGCTCATAAGTCCTCTATATACCGCAGGAACATCTTCAAGTTTGATGTAATGAAACTGCATCTCCATTCTAGTTGTCACATGAAACTCTTTGGCTCCATATTGTTTAGATATTTCAGAGACCTTTTTGAGTTGTGTTGGAGTCATTTGACCTCCCGGAACACGAATTCGTACCATATAGGTATCTTCTTTTCTTTGTTCGTAAACTCCGTGAGCCACGCGTATCCCTTTAAACTGGGTCGGGTGGATATTTCCTAGACGAAATTCTTTGATCTCATTTTCAAATTTAGAGAGATCGTCAGTTAATGTAGATGGTAATTCGTAAAATTTCATGGATTGTTTTTTTTAGAGAATTTGATTATAAGCGCGCTTTTAAGTCGCAATCTTGAGTAAAAAGGTTATGCTTAAATATTTTAGTATATTAATACCATTTATTTTTTGTGAACCAATTGTAAAGATCTTTTCTGTCCATAAACTCTTTTCTTTTACTCAAGGAATCAGAAATGGCTCAAATAACATTAAAAGGAAATCCCGTTAATACATGTGGAAATCTTCCCGAAATCGGCTCAGCAGCTCCAGACTTTTGTCTTGTTGCAAGTGACCTATCTGAAGCAAATCTAGCTACTTATGCTGGAAAAAAGAAGGTGATTAGCGCATTTCCAAGTGTTGATACACCAACATGTGCACTCAGCGTAAAAGCTTTTACAGCGAAAGCTGCCTCTATTGAAAATGTCGTTGTACTAAACGTATCTCAAGATTTACCTTTCGCTCAATCACGATTTTGTGCAGCAGAAGGTGTTGAAAATGCAGTAACACTTTCAGCTTTTCGCTCTTCTTTTGGCCAAGACTATGGCTTAGAAATAAGTGACAGTGTACTTAAAGGACTTTGCTCACGTGCCATTATTATTTTAGATGAAAATAATAAAGTCATTTATAGTGAACAAGTAAGCGAAATCGCAGATGAACCAAATTACGAAACCGCATTAGCTGTTCTTGGCTAATATATAAGGTGAGACGGTGTCTCATATAAGCCTCATTGCGATACAAGTGTATTGATTTTGTGTTTCGCAAACCTGTAATTTAATGAAATTTACATAACTTATGCCAACTATTTATGTTGGCATGAGTATTGCTAATATAAAATCATATATAACAAATATCTGAGGTAAAATATGAACGTAGACCAGCACCTTAAAGTTGCACAGTGGCACCTAGAACAAGCCAGATTACACGCCACTAAGGATGCTCACAGCTGTGGCTGCCCAGTCAATGCACACGATCAAAAGGCCATAGACGCAGTAGAATCCGGACTCATCAAAGAAGAAGTAAGTTGCAATTTATAAGGTGAGCAAATGCTGATTTGAGTGGGGAATGAGCTAGGTTTTACGCTCAAATCAGCTTTGTTTATCTTTTTTATAATTTATTAAAAAGAAAGTCATTATTCAATTTAGTACTTCTCTCAAATCTTCCTATATAATTTTCATTTAAGGAATATTTTATCAGATTCTCTCAGAGCTGAGGAATCAGAATTATTTTATCTGATATCGGTAACAATAACCGAAATCTTCCCACCTTAGGCATAGCCTGCAGAATTTTGATGAGGATATTACTGAATACCTGATCGACTTATCCTTCATCGCCCTCGACAAATTTCAATTCTGGGTTATATGTTGTGTTGCAGATCATATTAGATCCACCCAGCATTAACTCGGCATTCTTTTCTGGAGAGTCAGGAAGAGAAGATGATTATCGTGGGAATCTAAGCTTAAGAAAAGGTCGATGCTAAATCGTGTCCGTTGATTGCTTGCTAAGAAATGTTCAAATTAAATACAATAAAATTTGTATATTTTTGATTTTACATCGTTAAAAAGTATGGATTTAACTCTTGCAATTGATGTCTATAGCATTCATATATGATTATTTAATCATTATAATTTTTACCTTCAACTCATTTAGGATTGCTATGAATACCTTCCACATTCGCTTTATTGTCACCTTTCTATTAATTCTATTTGCTTTCTCAGGGACTATAAAAGCTTCTTTAGTAAATGTCGCACCCCAGGCAACAGTAACTGCTTCTCATCCTAACGCTTCTGGTTCTTACCCTCAGAATCTAGTAGATGGCAATTATAGTAATTTAGGAAGTCAGATATATGGTCAGCACAGTGGATGGTGGGAATTTGATCTTGGTCAAGAGCATACTATTATCGAAGCAAGATATTATGGTGCATGGCATCATCCTAATCCTAATGTTGATTATCGGTTTAGTGAATATAAAATTGAAGCCAAAAACAATTATTCTGATGATTGGTCAACTATTGTCCATATGATGAATAATGAGTCACAAACGAACTTTCATTCATTTTCTCCTGTGAGTGCTCAGTATTGGCGAATGAATGTCATTCACAGTAATTATGTCGGGCCATATTGGAATGAATTTGAGCTGCTTGCTGGCGAACCTGTGCCTGAACCTGGGCTTTTATCATTGCTCTTTCTGAGTATTGGAACATTTGGGTTTATGAAGCGGAAAAAAACTGTATAGCCTGTCTAAATCAAAACTAAGATATTCTAGTCTTGATGACTAATGATTGACATGACTGAGCAGAATAAAGCCAAATCTAAACCAATCTCCCTTTTTCCTCGATGGTATACCATCTGGTTTTTATTGGCTTGTATAGTATTGCTATGCGGAGGTATTATAGATGAATTGAACGGTAAAATTTCTGATGGATTCAATGCATGGGGTGCCAGTATTAGCATCTTCTTGATGTATATAATCGTTCTTCTCGTCTGGCTCAAACGTGAACCCTTGCAGGCCATATTCCTTAGAATTCGTATTCCAATCTTGATAAAGGCTATTTTGATTGGGTGGGTCTTTGCTGAGATTGATGAATTAGTGTGCTTCCCTTTTAATTCACTCTTTCCAGAAGCAACCCTAACACAGGATATCGTGCTTACGACACCCATGTATATTTTTGCTCACTTGTTTTGGTTTTGGGTCCTTCATAAATACAAATTCAGCATACGAGAATCATTTTATATAGGTGGGTCTTCGCTTTGGATAATTGAAGTTGTTTTTGGCGGAGGAGGTGCAATGATTATTCTTGGAGTTCTGCTATGGCCTTTCATGATTATGATTCATGGCTGTCACATGGTCTTGCCCAGGCTAATTTTGACTTCCTATTTTACGCAATTGGAGCAAAAGGATACTAGGTGGAAATACGTTTTGGGTATTGTTGCTCCCCTTATAGGCACAGGCATAGGGATTATTGTCGCGTGCATAATCGGCCCCTTATTCTTCGATCTGTGATAATCGGATAGGAGGACTCTACGTCTATTGCGAATAAGAATTGCGCGTAGAGATAAGAGTGCTTATAATAGATGAGCTTAAGGCAAAAATGTTACAGGGTTGTACTGAACTTTTGGAGTCAGTTTTTTTTTAGGCCAACTGTATCTATTAAAAAACGAAAGGAATAGGTGATTTGCATTTTATGTTCTTAGGCGTAAACGAGCAATTATAAGCTATCACTTCTACACCCAGAGACATGGCATTCCTCAGTTCATCAGCATAAGCTTTGTCGATATAATCAGCAATTCCGCAGCTATTACAATCAGTGCGACTCACTAGAAAAAACTGAACAGCACGAATGCCTTTATGGGCAAGTAGCCCAAGCTCGCGTAAATGCTTTTGTCCTCTTGTTGTGACAGAATCAGGGAAATCAGCGCGGGTTTTATGTGTATCAGATAGCATTGTGCAGTTCTTTATCTCTATATAGCATAGACTTCCATCCTCCTGCGTCAGAAGAATATCGATACGGCTTTTATTTTCAACTCCATAGGGAACCTCTCTTTTGATTTTGCTAAATGCGCCTAGTTCTGGAACATCCCCTGCAAGGATGGCTTCGTAGACCAGTTGATTCGGTAATTGAGTATCAACTAGAGCTCTACCTTTTTTGGGTAGATTCAGAGTTGTAAGAGTATAAGGGTATTTTCTATTAGGGTTGGGGCTTTTAATGATTTGGCATTTGACTCCAGGGTTGAGTAGAGTTTTCATGCTGCCTGAGTTAGGGCAATGAACTGTCATTTCAGAGCCATCTTTAAGTTTGACATCAGCCAGAAAACGTTTGTAGCGTCTTAGAAATACGGCTGACTCAAGAGCTAATTTCATGATAAATCATCCCTGCCTCTCATATAAATACCTCAACTTTTAATCTTGAGCCCACAAGGTATAAGGCTTCATCTGGGCCGATAAGGCTTTAACAGTTTCAGAGTACTCAGGGTGCTTAGCCAAATTCATTTTTTCTTCAGGGTCTTTATTGTGATCATAAAGTTCACGGCCGTCTTTTCCAGCATTCCACTCTACATAGCGCCACCTCTGGTTTCGAAGAGTGAATCCCCATCCCTCTTTATTACGAGAAACTTGAGAAATGGCTGGCTTACCCCATTGAGCCTTGGGGTTCTCCATCAATGCTGTTAAACTTCGGCCTTCCAGGTAATCGGGAATGGCATCACCCACTTGATCTACGATAGTGGGGTACATATCTAAGAGTTCCACAGGCTGGCGTACAACTTGCCCGCCTTTTTTGATGCCAGGACCAGCTATAATAAGAGGGGCACGCAAAGAGCGTTCAAAGGTTTTTCTTTTGTACCACAAGCCTTTTTCGCCCAAAAAATAACCATGGTCTGACCAGGCCACAATTAGAGTGTTTTCCATAAGGCCCCGATCTTCCAAAGCTTTCATTAAACGACCCACTTGAGCGTCCACAAATGAAATGCTGGCATAATAGGCCTGTTTGCACTTTCGAGCCTCCTCTATGGTGATTTTTTTGCCTAACCAAAAGGGCCACCTTTTGCCGCTATCCCTTGCAATGGACAAAGCAGGAACATCTTCAAGGTCTTTCTTAGCCTCTTTCAGGTCAGGTATGGTAATACTTTCTAGGGGATAAAGGTCAAAATATTTTTTGGGTGCCACATAGGGGCAATGAGGATTAAAGAAACCAGCTGCTACAAAGAAAGGTTTGTCTTTATTGCGGTCGATCATCTCAATGGCACGGGAGGCTACCATACCATCAGTATGCTCTTCATCTTTGCTTACGGGATCCCACCAGGCCATGGAGATGCCTAAATTTTTCTTATTGTTTTTGTCGCCCTTTTTTCCTCCAGGGTACCTGATAACTTCATGTTGTTGGGTAAAATCGATGCCGGCGGGGTTGAATCGCTCTTGCCAAGTCGCTTCATCGTCATGACCATTAGTGCCAATTTGCGAAGGATTGCCGTAGTGATATATCTTTCCTACTCGGCCAACATAGTAGCCTTTATTCTGAAAATACTGACCTAGTGTTATGGCATTGGGCTTAACTTTGCGGAATTTCGATGAAAGAGTAAAGCATTCGATGGTATTGGGTCGCATGCCAGTCATTACGCTAGCTCGACTTGGTCCACAAAGAGGCTGCTGGCAGTATGCCCTGTCGAAAAGTGCCCCCATGGACGCTAAGCGATCCAGGTTTGGGGTTTTGACCTGCTTTTGACCATAGCAAGCCAAATCCGCATTCATATCATCCATTGAGATGAACAGGACGTTCATGGGCTTGGATGCTGCAAAAAGAGAGCAAAAGATTAACGAAAAGGAAAATAATATGCCCAAAATAGATTTCTTCATGATGACTTCTCTTAAATATTGCAAGTATTATATTGATTCACCTATATCAATACAATAAGAATGATTACTTATTTTCAACAATATAATGCTGATTTTTTACAAAAGAATATGCCTCAGAGTTCAGCCTTGGCCATAGAACAGGTCGTAGTTATTTTTGGCTATACTCAAGCCAGTTCTAATTCCCCTCGATGGGGTAGGGGGATTGCAGAATACACTTCTCCCATAGTCATGAGTTTGGAACGCTTAGGGCACTTAAAGCGCTTGCCTACATACTGGCTGAAAGCTTTAAGTGAAGCTCCACATGAACAAGTTGTACGTATGAGCATGCTTTCTACTTGATTTATAAAGACCTATGAAACCTAGTAATGCCCTAATCCGTGTGAAACATTCATTGCTTTATTGCTTTTACCAACAAGTCCATAAAATTCCCTTAGCTTTGTAAATTGCAATGCTAAGCCAATCTTTGGCATGAATTATAAACTATATGCATAAGATCATTGTCGTAGAAGACCATCCAGATTTTCGTGAGATCCTGAGTGAGGAGATTAATGATCATCCCGACCTTGAATGCATCGGAACTTTCGGTGCGGCGCCGGGAGCTCTGGATGCCATGGAGTCGGGGCTAAGTGCAGATATCATCGTTCTTGACATTGGACTGCCCTCAATGAGTGGGCTGGAAGCATTGCCAAAATTCCGAACTCAAGCACCTGATGCAAAGGTCATGATTCTTACAATCAGCGAAAACCGTAGCAAAGTTATGGAGGCGCTTTCTCTTGGTGCACATGGCTATATACTTAAAACCGATCCCATGGAGAGAATACTAGCGGGCTTGATTAATATCACCCGAGGCGAAGCGCCAATGAGTCCCGCCATCGCTGCGATGGTTTTGGGCGCCTTCCGTCAGGTTCCCAGTTCTGAATCTATTCTGACAGCTCGTGAAGTAGAGGTTTTAAGTGACTTGGCTGACGGACAAAGCCGAAAGGAAGTTGCTATTACACGTTCCATCAGTATCAATACGGTTCACAACCATGTCCGTAGTATTTATGAAAAACTACAAGTTCACAACCTCTCCAGTGCCATCAAAAAAGCATCCTCTGGGGGCCTCATTTGAGACGGCAGTTTTGGGCTGTCAGTCTCTGCATCTTTAGTCTGACGACCGCGCTTTTATTTCACTGGACTAGTTCCCCTCCCTTTAATCTTACCAAGCTATCTCTTTTTCAGCCCTTAATCCGGTTATACACCCCAGAATATCATACTATATATCAGCGCATCAAAAGCATTGATAGGCGCCTCCAGTCCCTTCCGTCTCCGCCTTCACTTCCCACGGGAGGCACCTACGGTTATCTATCAGCCAGACGGGGGAAATCAAAAACCCCATTTCAAGTTGAATTGAAATGGTCAAAAGCACAAAGCATTGACGGCGTGGCTATCTTACCCATGCAACAACCTGCTAAACTCATCGAGGCCAAAACTTTTGCCTTTCCTCTCATGGTCAATATTGATCTGATATTGAAAGGAGAGGTCATTCGAAGCGAAGAGATTCGATACAACTCTGTAGCTCAAAGAGATCATCGTGCAACCCTGCCACACTTTTTTCGTTTTCCAATGACTAAGGTTGACTCGCTCCGAGTCATGTGTCCCATGACACACCAACAGGAATATGCTCAATTCGGATTGGCCGAATGCTATGTTTTTTCTGATCACAATAATATCGCTCCCTTTGCTACTATCACATCAAGTAGCCAATTTGTTGGAGCTTATGGCATTAATACGACCTACCTAAGCGATGAGAAAACTTCACTGGGCTTGCCTCAAATCGGACATGGCAGTGATGTCGTCGGTTACCTCAGCAAACCTAGCCAGAATGCCAATCGTACTATTAGCTTGGATTTTTCCTGGACGGACCAGCAAGTGCTCGACGAAGTCCGGCTCTTTCCTGTCGCTCGTTTGCTGTCATTTGCTAAAAGTACTGCTGGCTTCCCACGCTCCTTGAAGGTTCTTGCCTGGAGTGAGAATCGTTGGGTGGAGGTTTATAATGATAATACTGAGCTTTCTTCACCCGGCCTAAGCCCCGTTGCACTTCGCTTTCCAACGATTTCGACCGATCGCCTTCGTCTTCAAGTGACCAAGCTCTGGAAGCCCGATGCCCTTGCTGCAGCTAGACTCGCTTTATCAGAGGTTCAATTTCGGCATTCAGGTAATATTTTAAAAGCTCCTACAAAGCTAAATGCCATAGGTCTTGAAGCTAATCGACGCGTTGCCACATTTATTCGCGATCGTCCACGATACTGGGATTTAAAAGGTTTAGTCGATGGCATGAGCACAGACGGCCGTATCATTCACGAAAAGGATTGGCTGGAGCAATTGGACGAACGTGGCGACCTGCTTCTAGAACAATTAGAGCTCAAAACAGCCATAAAGCCCTTGTCTTTTGCAGCCAATCGTTTCTGTTGGCGATTGATGACGGGAATGCCAATGTATGCTTTTCTTAGCCTTTTCTTTTTATATATCAGAGCCAAGATTCGCCATTTTGAATCGGAACGAAAGATTCGAAATCAACTTGCTGCCGATCTCCACGATGACCTGGGGAGTAATCTCAGTTCACTCTCACTCTATACGCAGCGCCTTAAACGTAAGACAACAGGCCAAGAAAAGATCATTGATACTCAACTTCGTCTGATCAGCGATAGCCTTACAAGTTTAAAAGAGATGATAGCTTTCATTTCTCCACAGATAACCACGACGCGAAGCCTTGTCGAGGTTTTTAAATCCATCATCGAGACACACAGTGGGACAATGGAATATGATTTTTCCGTTGACCCTTCTTTGGATACTCTCGATTACTCACCGGCGCTCCGCCGTCACCTATACTGTTTTCTGAAAGAGGTTCTAAGTAATGCCGCCAAGCATAGTCAGGCGGATAACATCATTGTTCGCCTTTATCTCGATGATGAAAAAAACGTCTACTTGGAAATCAGCGATAATGGAAAAGGCATATCAGATGAAGCTGCACAAAGTCCTACGGCCTTTTCTACTCTAAAACTCCGAGCTAAGGAGATGAAGGCCGATTTAGATGTAACAACGGAAAATGGTTGCTCTGTTAGATTGCGCTTGCCTAAATAACAACGTAGCTCGGGGAATCGGTGGAATCGGGGTCGGACCAAAATATAAATAGCGTCGAAAAGGATGATTTAGATAGAGTCGAGGCGCGGATCCATTCCATCAACGCTGTGGCCGAAGTCCAGCGTGCTATTCGTTGTGATGTAGATCTTCCCACGGTCCTAAACATCGGTGGGTTTGATCTTGAGCGAGCGTTGGAAAAAGCTCCAGGTTTCTCCTAAAGGAATTTGCTAGGCATCAGCTATCTCAGCCTCTGGCCGAAGTCTCCTGGAGCCCAGGGGGAAAATATCTAGCAGCATCCGACTCCCATGGAATCATTCATATCATCCAGGAAGCAAAATCTTGAGTAAAATCCTCAATAATATGAGAGCTTATACCGACTCTCCGTAATATGCTGAATTTATTTTATAATAAAGATTCTGTCATGATGACTGATTGTTTTGCGACATAGTGTCATTTTTGACTTGCATATAATGATCTCCCTTTTAAAATGACTCTTAGAAAACCATATACAATAAATTCCATGCTCACCAAAACCCTAAATGATCTATCCCAATATGCTGACTATTCCTTAGTCAACAATCTAGTATGTGACCCAAATGCTACAATAGATGGAGACGACCACGCTCCACGTCAAGTTTTTAACGGACATTATGTCCCTGTAAAGCCAGAGCCCATCGATACACCAATCTACATCACCCACAGCAGCATTTTCTTTGAAGAGCTAGGCCTATGCGACTCTCTTGCACAATCAGAAGATTTTATCAGATTGTTTTCTGGAGACACTTCGCAAGTGCCTGAACAAATGCGAAACATTGGCTGGTCCTGCGGTTATGCTCTCTCTATTTATGGGACTGAATATTACGATCAGTGCCCATTTAGAACAGGCAATGGTTACGGTGACGGTCGTGCCATCTCTATTTTTGAAGGAGTGCTCAACAACCAACGCTGGGAGATGCAGCTCAAAGGTGGAGGGAGAAGCCCTTATTGTAGAGGAGCTGACGGTCGAGCAGTTCTCCGCTCTAGTGTTCGTGAGTTTCTCGCACAAGAACATATGCATGCGCTTCACATCCCGACCTCTCGCTCCTTGTGTTTGTATACCTCAAGAACGGAATCGGTTCATCGCCCATGGTTTCATGATGGATCTCATTCAAAAGCCCCTGAAGTGATGATTAATGAACCGGTTGCAATATCAACAAGAGTAGCTCCCTCATTTATTCGCGTAGGGCAAGTCGAATTATTTGCTCGTCGAGCCCGAAAGAACGAGCACCCAAATGCAAAAGAAGAACTCAAATTGCTCATTCTTCACTTGATTGACCGTGAGTATGCTAATGTCATTGATGATGGATTGCCATTCCATAAAAAAGTCATCACTCTCGCTCGAGAATTTCAAAGTCGTCTCACCTCATTAGTTGCACATTGGATTCGTGTAGGCTACTGTCAGGGTAACTTTAATAATGATAATTGTGCGGCGGGAGGATTCACTCTGGATTACGGCCCCTTTGGATTTATTGATAATTATGAAACAGAGTATCAACCTTGGACCAATGGCGGAACTCACTTCTCTTTTATGAACCAACCCCATGCTGCTGAGAAGAACTACACTATGTTTTGCATGGCACTAGAACAATTATTAGGAGACCATCCACAGGAACTCCAAGAGTTGAGTGATGTGATGGCTGTCTTTAAAAATACTATGCGCAAGGAGCTGGAAAATATGTGGGCATCTAAACTTGGCTTACACACCTTCAACCACACCATATTTGAAGATATGATCAAGCTGATGGAGAAGGAGTCTATAGACTATACCATATTCTTTCGAGAACTTTCCCATATCCCCCATGATATCACACCGCTCACAAAGAGTTTTTACCGTGAACTGGATGACACGACCATGGCAAGTTTACAAAAATGGTATGACACATGGAAATCACTCATTCATTCAGGTAATCCAACTGAGATAAATGCCACCACACCTCAATCCCAAGAAAGGCTGTCAAAACTCATGAAAGGTGTGAATCCCAAATACACACTACGAGAATGGCTGCTCGTTCCTGCTTACCAGAATGCCAACCGAGGGGATTATTCCCTCCTTAAAGAATTGCAGGATGTCATGACGAATCCTTATGATGAACAGTCTGAAGAAAGGGAAAAGCAGTTCTACAGGAAAAAGCCATCTGACTTATTTCATGTAGCAGGCATATCTCATGTAAGCTGTTCTTCTTAATACTATTTAAATTTCCCCTTTGTGCTAAGTTTGCAAGAAAGGTTATTTCTTCGAGCAAGTGAGATAGCCCCCCCATGCACAACAACATCGTGGTCTTCCTCTATGAATGGTTCTGTCGCAAAGTATCCCTGGATATCGATGGAAATAGATTTAAAGGAAGTATCATTGCCAGACCTCAACCTTCAAGCACGTGTTCATGAATTATAAAGGCTCCCACTTTCCGAAAGACGTGATCCTCCTGTGCATTTGTTATTATCTTCGTTATAAACTCAGTCTCCGAGACCTTGAGGAGATCATGCGTGACCGTGGAATCGATGTTGACCACTCAACAATCGGACGTTGGGTGTTGAAATACTCACCTGAAATCATCAGAAAAGCAATGCATAAGAAAAAGACTGTTGGGAAGCGCTGGAGGATGGATGAAACATATATTAAAATTCGAGGAAAAGACGCCTATCTATTTAGAGCGGTGGATAAAGCTGGAAATACCGTCGATTTTTATGTGAGTGAAAATGGAGAATTTTCGACCGGCTCAAACTTTGCGACAGAACCCTATTTTTGGCTTAAGAAATCAGCTTTCAATTAAAAGCCGAATATCTTTGCCTTTTAAAACCAGGGCAAGACGATACACCGTGGTCACACCAGCCTCCTGTAAACTGCTGACATACTT
>JADGBV010000229.1 GCA_015231345.1 Planctomycetota bacterium | reverse complement strand
AACCTTTGTTGATTCATTGCTTACTGTGGTAAGACAAATCATAACGAATCGAACTATTTGTCTCCTGTTCAACTGGAAAAGGGATATTTTTACCAAGACAGCGCTGAACAGCCCAATGCTCAAGGCTTCCCTTAGTTAATTCATTGCGCTTAGGCAGCAAAGAAAGATAAGGTTTTTGAGCTGACCAACCTGCTGCTTCAATGGCAACATCGAGATAAAAAGGCTCCTTCTCCATTTTTAAGTTTTCCATAATGTATTTAACACCCGATTTGAGTTGAGACTTCCCGACCAACAACAACAACCACCCCCCTCCTTCTTTACCTTTTCGGTAACCACGAGAAGAGAAAAGATCGACATAGGCAGTCTCCCCTTTCGCTTCGTCCCATTCATATAGCAATTCGAAGGCCAAAGCATTCACTTCATCAGAGTATTCATTTTCTTTCACCAACTCCAAGAGCCAAGCGCTCTCCTTAACGCCCTCTATTTTCAACATAAGCTTTAGAACTGATTCTTGAGCAACACCAAGACCAAAAGACTTTTTCAAGATGGGGAAGTATCGACGATCGGCATCTGAATATAAGGCATCAGCCATCACGAAACGAGCTTGATCTCCCACATCAAACCATGTCTTTTCAAACCATTTTAGATCACATTCTGATTGCTGAGCTTTCAAGAAAAGAAAGACCTCTCTCAGCTCCATCCAGTTCTCCTTTTTAAGGGTTTTATATGCCAATTCGTAATTTTCTTTAGCAGCTAAAACAACGCTCAAGGCTGCAGCGCTCACCCTAGAATCTTCATGATTAAGATAGGCATAGGCATCATCTGCTCCTAATACACGCACAGCTTGAGCAACGACACCAGCATGCGGAGACTTAAAAAATGAATCTAAGCAGCTTTGCCTTAGCTTCGAGTCAACCACAATCATTTTCAGTTTCGCAGCCACCAAGCTTCCAGAATCATCAGAGCTATATTTAAGGTACTGTTCTGAAATTTTCACTCCTACAGAATGAAAATAATTTAAAATCAAAGGGGATCCATAAGAGTCAGTGTCATTTTTGAGCTCTTTCACCAAAAGGCTTGATCCAAGCTTGCCATGAAGCAGAATTAATAAATCCCTCTCCATTGCTTTAGCTTCAGCAAAGAAGGTAGCGCTAAATTGATCCAGAGACAGCTCTTTTCCAAAACCAGCGTCCTCAACAGCTCTATGCCATAATATGTTACGCTCAGATAATGAGAACTTAGTCTTAGACAGCCAAGCCTCGCTATTTATAAAATGAGCAGGCACGACATCAAGCAAAACCGGCCTTAAAGAAGCATTCTCTTCATTCAAGAAATAGTCATTCAAAACTTCTCTCGTTGAAATTTTACGAAAGCTAAATTCTTTTAATAAAGCTTCTTTTACGCCTAAGTCAGCGACACTCAAGTAATCATAATAAATATCATCTTTTTCATTATCGGCATAACTTAAGCTGAGCAAACTTGCCCACGAGACAGCATAAAGACAAAAGATCAAAATGGGTGAGTTTTTCATTTTCATTATGCCGCCTGACGCATAGTACGATGAACAACAAAAAGACTGTGCGAAAGTAACATCAAAACAATCCCACCGACAACCACTAAATGTCGAATCATATCAGAGCTGTTATAGTAACGTTCTTCGGACATCTGCATAATACTCACTTTAAGTGAACTCATCGATGATAACCAATCAAGCAAAACACCCTGCTCTATAAAAAGAGAAAAAGAAAAAGGCACTGATGTCAGCAAAAACAAAATTAAATAGGTAAAACCGACAGCTTTTTGAGTATTACGTGTCACAGCAGAACACCAAATACCAAATGCCGCACTGAGAATCAATAAGAAGGCTTGAATCACAACGATATTAACAATCACCATAGGATCGCGCTGCATCACAACTTCTATGCCACCAACCAGTAGGTAAATAGGAGAGCTGGCCACCAAGAGTATCATCATATAAAAGATGCCAGCCATCATTTTTCCTAACCAAAATTTCCATGCCGTGACGGGAGTCATACGCAGCATATCCAAGGTACCTGAGCTCACTTCTTCAGAAACGGCTGAAGACGTAAGAGCTGGAGTCATCAGCAAAATAATAACAGCTTGAAAACTCACGGACACCACTCGCACTGCATCGAAACTTAAGGTGCCAACATTCAATGCCACTAGCATCACCAGTGAGATTGACACAAATAAACCTAAATAAATACCGCGAATTAAATTGCCCATATAGCTAAACATCTTGCAGCGTAATTCTTTGATAAAAATCAAAGCACTAACACTAAATGGCTTGCGTCTTTTATCAGGGTTGATAAGGATATAAGGAAATTTTTTCTTCTTGGCTTCGACTTCCGTCACCTGAGAACGTCTATCACGACCCAGAGGTAAATCAAAAACTCTCTTTAAACAGATATAAAAGAGCAACAGTGATGTTAACAGAGACAACACAACATAAGCTAAATAATCCGGTGACCATAATTCAAAAAGGCGCCATTCAGAAGGCAGAGTTCCCAAATAGATGAGCACCTCAGGGGAAACGATATCCATCATTGCAGAGAATGGACTGAGCGATCTGAGTAAAGCAAAAGGCAATACAAGAAAATCAAATGAGCTCATTAGGTACCCCGGCAGCCAAGTTGCAGCCGCCAACACCAGCATCCAGGCATAACTGTTAAGCAAGGCATCATATGTTTTATCTTTCATGCAAGAAAAAAACAAACCCAGCAAACCAAACTGTAGAAGGGCCAAAAGACAAACTAAATAGACCTGCATAACTTCGAGCCACGAAACTCCACCTAAAGCCAAGGTGAGCACCATAAAAGGCAGCCCCGTTAAAAGCGCAATGATTTGATAGCAAAAACTACTCATCCATTTACCTAGCAACACATCCCATGGGCCAAGCAAACTGGCAAACAACATGGCAAAGCGATCCTTTTCTTTCTCGTCAGTGATAAGAGGAGCTGTTATGGCTGGCGCGACCAAAATTGCAAAAAAGAGCTGCCCTAAGGAAAAAACCTTAAAAATCAGACGAGAAGCTTGGTCGGAACTAGAAATAACCCCACTCTCTGGCCATAATAAAATGATTATAAGAGCCAAAAAGGCCCAAGCCCCAATCACCTTCTTCTGCAGAGAACTATTGCGTAAAGTTAAACGAAATTCGCGAGCTAATACGGGATTATTCACTCTTCGTTCCCGTGTTGATTAGTGACCTTCAAAAAGACATCTTCCAGATCACTTTCTACTGGACGATAGCTCTTGATGATAATCTTATTTTTTATAAGAAGCTCAAGGATTTTTGCCGCATCCTTCTCCTCGCCCGAGGGAATAACAAAAGAAAACAAACTGCCCAAATCTTCAACATCTCCCACCATACCTTTTTCAGTAAAAAGAGACATTGCCTTAGAGGCTCTTTTGCTATCGCTCAAGATTTCTACTTCATAGCGTAATTCCTGACGAAACTCCCCCATCACTTCAGAAACTTTTCCTGAAGCAAGCAAGACACCTTTTTCTATAATGCCAATTTGGTCAGAAATCTCAGCAAGTTCTGTGAGGATATGAGAGGAAACCATAATCGTTTTCCCCATCTCTTTTAATTTCTTAATAAGCTCACGCATCTCTATACGCGCTCTTGGGTCTAACCCAGAAGAGGGCTCATCCAGTATAACAACGGCAGGGTCATGAAGGAGGGTTTTTGCTAAGCCTGCTTTTTGCTTCATCCCCTTACTTAAAGCTTCCATATAAAAGTCTTTAATACGACCACTTGAGGTAATATCCAGCACTCTATCAATGCATTCAGTCCTTTCTTTTTTGGGGATTTTATAGGCTGCACAGAAAAAATCTAAATATTCCCAGACCTTTAAGCCTTCATAGACGCCAAAATTATCAGGCATATAACCAACCTGGTAGCGTAGTTCCTTAGCTCCAGAGGCACAATCTAAACCGTTAATGGTTGCACTCCCTTTCGTTGGCTGCAGTAACCCGGTCAAGACTTTAATCGTTGTACTTTTACCGGCACCATTAGGCCCAATAAAACCAAATATTTCCCCTTCGGCGATTGATAAATTAAGGTCATCCAGAGCCTTGAATTTATCGTAATATTTAGTCAAATTATGACATTCAATCATTTCAAACGACCTTTAAAGTTCATTGCCATATGCTTTATTGCAGCTTTATTTTCAGTGATACTGCTCAATATTTTAATCATCACCTTGCCATCTTCATAAGCTTTAATTGGAATGGTAAAAGTGCCATTCTCATTGGCCCGCAGCATTCTTGTTTTCCCCTGAACCTGAGCTGCGAGAGATAAGGTTTTTAATTCATTGACCTTCTTCACAGACAGAGTAATCGATTCTGGAATAAACGTGCCATATTCATGACAAGGTATGGTGAAAAGTATCCCTTTGGGCATGGCAAAGACCTCTGATTCTTTAAAAAACACGCCATCAAAAGATATCGTACTGTCTTTAAGCTGTGTCTTTCCTCTTAAAAATGAAATATGATTCACTCCGTAAGCCATACTTAATTCACCTTTTTCATACTCAGGCTTAATAGGCAATATTTCTAAAACCTGCCCTTCATATGATATATCATCAGGAACAATCAGATGATTCTTATCAGCTTTTGAAATACGAGCAAGCCAACATCTTTTTCTTGCAGGCATACTCTCGCTTTTGTGCTGACACAATGCCCTAAGAGATAAGCCAAGTTTACTTTTCAAATCATCACTAGCTAATAGAATTCCATCAGATTGCTTTAAATTCATATTTTCCTCAGCACTAAAGAGCCAAAGGCTGCGCCCCAAGACCAAAGCACATTCAGTTCCAATCCATTCTTTAGGGAGAGTCATTTTCAATTCATCTTTACGGAAAAGCAAACTGGCTTCGCTATATAATGGAGCTTGGTCATTTAAGGCATAAAAACTAAGAGACTTTTCTTTTTTAGGGAAAAGTGCACAATCTAACCAGCTAACAAAATCACCCCTTACTTTCAGCAGACGAGACTTTTCATGATCCAAAGAAAGCCATTTAATCTCTTTTGGGCTTTCAAGGCTAAAGCGTCGTTTTTCATTACCCGACAAAGAGGCAGCACCAACCTCTAGGCAATCACGCCCTGCCGCACCATCATTAGCAAGCAAACGCACGCTCATGGTCTTCATTGAAGTGCCACTCTTTCCCCCCAAAAAAAGCATAAATGCAGCACCACATGACCAAAGCAAAATCGCTCCCATAATATAGAGCCATTTCATTTCCTTTTTCTGTGAGGCTATTGGCCCGTATATCACAATTAAAGCAAAAATCAAAAAACTCACTAAAAATAGAGCAACAGAACTCCTCGACCATGAAGTAAAACCATTCTCATTCGCAAGCTCTTGCCTGGACCATTCTGGCCACTGACTCGCTTTAATTGTATCTAGAGCTAATTCAGGCAAGACGCTTAGAATCAACTTCGTTTCAGGCTCAGGCTTATCATCAAATATTTCCATCCGCTTAAAATTCAATGCTAATATGCTTCCAGCCCCCCAAGGCCTCGAGGCACCCAACTCCAATTGATGGTCATCTGTAATGAGTTGCCACGCTTCGCCCCAAACGTGGGATTGGCCTAAAAGCGGCTGCTCAAAGAGCAATTTCCATTTCTTCAGATGGAGCTGTCCCCACAACTCTCCTTGTGAGCTATACTCTAAAAGTGAGTACCAAGCAGCCGACCTTTCACTTGAAGGGTCCACCACCAACAAACCACCTCTTGCGACCCAAGAAAGCAAAGACTGGGTTTCGCGAGCTTTTAACCCCTGACCTTGAAGGTGAATAATTCTAACACCACTCAGGTCCGTCTCTAAAGCAGGCACATTTGAATCTCTGTAATGACTTATGCTTTTATAAGAGAGAGCCCCGTACTCAGGCGCCAGTTTCTTCAACTGCCAGCCTTTTTTATCGGATTCCACAAAAGGAATCAACCTTTCAACTTGCTCCTCTTTAAAATTTTCGCTATGCAAAAAGCCTGTGCCTGAAGGCAAAAGCATCACTGAATTCGTCATACGCTGTAAGAGAACACCATTCTTTTTCACTAACACAACCATGGGCAATGTCCTGTTGCGTAAAGTTCTTGATAAGGGCTGTTTTCCTTTTCGTCCAGGAGTGAAGCTATTCCTCTTGAGTGATACAGTGGACTTTTTCTCTTCTAGTTTCTCTGGAATGTATATGGGGTACTGATTTCGTATGACCATTTCCCCAGGAACATGGACATCAACCTTAATAGAGTGGACTTTTTTCTCCAGAGAACCTATCTGACACTCAATTTCCAACACCTCAGCGCTACTGCTTTCGTTTTTGATTCTTAAAACAAATTCACTCCAACT
>JADGBV010000228.1 GCA_015231345.1 Planctomycetota bacterium | reverse complement strand
ATTCTCACGGATATAACTGGATAAGGAATATTTGAGAAAATGGCGAAACTCTAGCCTAGCAAGTCTACGCCAATTCCCACTGCAGTCCTCTTCGCCTCCCCTCTCTTAAACAACCTTCAAAAGTCACATATTCAGGATTACTTTTAGCTCTCAAAAAAAAGTCAAAAATAAACCGAACCACTAAATCTAGTTGCGTGTGTTTAAATATAGAGACTATTTTATTGGGACTAAAGAATGCATAAATTAATAAGAATCTGCCTGCTTATTGTGGCAACCTGGGTGGCTATGGCATGTGGAAATCAAGAAGAATCGCAATATTTGCCTATTTTTGATGATTCTGCTGGAGTGGCTAGAGGAGATAACGATAAGGAGGAACCCGAAGAAGATACAGAAGAGCCCGAAGAAGGTATTCAGCAACTCAGCGAACTTATCAAAAATGGGGGCAATGAAATGGATTTAATTGCCGGAGAAATTCCATACTGGAACGAAGATGAAGGTGAAAATTGGACTCAAAGAAGCAGCAACCCTGCTCCTTTCGAGATGGATCATTATTTTTATGCAGGTGATGGAGCCTATGCTATTTTAAGCCAGACGATAGATGTATCTGATATTGCGGAAGAAATAGACAATGGCGACAAGGAATTTCAGTTCTACGCATACCTCAGGGTCTATAATCAAACAAATCCTGATAGCTCAAAAGTCATCGTACAGTATAAGAATGACATGGGAGATATTCTGGATTCTTTTGAGTCATTCGAATCTACAGCAGTAGATAAGTGGGAAAGAGTAGAAGATATTCGACATGCAGTACCTGACACCCGTTCAATTAAAATCATGTTAATAGCCAATCGGAATAATGGGAATAACAACGATGGCTACTTTGACATGGTATCTCTTAAAACACTCAAATAGGCAGTTACTCTTAACGCAGAATTTCCAATCAACTTGCGTTCTAATCACTGGTCATTAGTATACATAGAAAATCATATATGACCGAAACCTCAAAACACTACACTCCCATTGTCGGAACCTTAGGGTATATTTTATCCGAAGACCACCAGGAGGTCCTTCTGGTTCACCGTAACTTTCGTGATGATGATCAGCATTTAGGAAAATACAACGGGCTGGGAGGAAAGCTGGAAGCCTATGAAGATGTGGCCACCGGAATGAAAAGAGAAATCAAGGAGGAAGCAGACATTGATGTGGTAGACATGCAAATGCGAGGAACAATAAACTGGACTGGCTTCGGCCCAAATGGCGAAGACTGGTTGGGATTTATTTTCCTTATCACCAAGTGGAAGGGAACTCCTCTCAGTGAAAATGAGGAAGGAGAGCTAGGGTGGCATTCCTTGGAGGGCATCATGGATTTGCCTATATGGGAGGGGGATCGTCACTTTCTTCCTCTGGTATTCGACCAGGATCCCCGAGCATTTCATGGCATCATGCCTTATGATAACGACAAGCCTAAAAGCTGGAATTTTGTGCGGATTTAAAGTTCTTGGGAATGGAGGAATCGAAAGAATAAAGGCAGACTATAACTCTAAAACACTAATCCTTTATTGAATTCTCAAGAGCTCTCAGCTTCCCAGAAAAAACCAGCCAGAAAGCTGCTCCTAAACCTAAAACATGAACAATTTGTCCAGCAGGAGTCGGGGTAACAAGGGCGGAATATGTATCAATCCCCCCGTGAAGAATCCCTATCACCAAGATAGAACCAGCAGTTTCTCTCGCCAATCCAAGAAAGCATCCAATGATAAAGGTGATTAAGAATGCGACTAGATTCAGAGCTGAGCCATAAAGAAAGCACTCAACAACTCCCAAGTGAGCTAATCCAAAAAATAATCCAGCGATAAGAAATCCCATTCCGCAGCGGTTGCCCAAAATAGTCCACGGTCTTCCAGCAACCCTGTTGATTTCTCCCTGATAAATTCCTCTAAAGTAAAGCTCTTCACCGCATCCACTGAGAATGAGTTGAAAAAAGAGAGTAGATATCACATAGACGATATTTCCCTGCTTCCAATTCAACTCCCCCTGTACAACATCAACGGCAAAAGGCAATACCAATGTTAAGCCAAGAAGCGTAGCGACGCTGGCTGCAACATTGCGGTTCCAGTAAAGCCCGTAGTCGGTGGATTTTCTCTTCAGGAAAGTTAATATGAGTATCGGTAAAATCACAAAGAAAACGATTTGGTGAGTATAATTCCAATGCAGATATTTGGTTTGAAGTGACGAAATCGGAGTCTGTGCAACAGAGAAAATAAATAGACCGTGCAGAGTAAAGAGTGCTGTCAATAATAGTAGTATGCGCGTCAAAGCTTTTCTTTTTACTTTAAAGACATGGAATAAAGGTAAATATAATCAATATTTATGAACACCGTTGTTTCTATTAGTCAACTGGTTTTGCTTTGGACCACTTTCCATTTTCTCTTTGGCAGAACATAATACTTGGTCGAGTATTAGCTGGATTGACCTTAAGAAAGTATAAGAACTTTCCGTCGGCTGTAAGGGAAGCTTCGCCAACCAAGGGGTGTCCCAATTCTAGCATAATTGGCGTCGACCACTTATTTCTACCAATAGAACGAGCATAAAAGATACGTGTATCCCCTTGTTCTGGGCGATCACGATTAAAATATAATTCCTTTCCATTTGCACTAAGAAAGGCCTGGCTTTCATTGGCCTTTGTATTAATGTTAGCAGGGAAAGGCTTAGGGGAGCTCCATTGACCCTTGGAGGGTTTATGGCATAGATACAGATCGTATCCTCCTTGGCCTTTTGGACGATTAGATTCAAAAATCAAAGTTCGACTATCGCGGGAAAGAAAAGGATTATCTTCATCAAACTTTGAATTTATGGGAGCTGGGAGACGCTGAGGTTTAAGGCTTCCTTTATTTGTTTTTGAATTAAAGAATACTTGATAGATTTCCAGGTCGTGATGAGCATCCGTTTCACTTTTGACATAGATGAATCCATTATTGGTAGGCATGCCACTGTGGTCTGGACGTATATCATTAAAAAGAAGATTCTGCCATGGCCCCCAAGCATTTTTTGGTCCGAGATGTGATACATATATATCTGAATCATCAGAAAACTCACTCCGATGGTGCCCCTTGGGAACAGGACCTGTTTTCACTAATTTCCCCTGCATCATGGCAATGCCATCCCAAGGAGTATACATAAAATAGAGTTTCTTACCATCGAGTGAAATATGAGGGGAGTCGACCCAGCCCCCTTTGATATTCACTTCGGAGGTCAAAAATCCCAAAAATAAGAATTGGGAAAATATGAAAAAGAATATTTGTTTAGGGACAGACATAATCAGATTTTCATTGGAAGATAGTATCTTAATGAAAACTTTCAGCAGGAAAGTGGACTATACCTTATAAATGTTGATTCTAAAAATATCTACCATAATTGGTAAAATCACATCAATTTGAGTAAATTGATCTACATATAGGCATTTAGAATGCTTTCCCCACTTCTACTCTGAAAACACCGAAACCTCAATCCACCCTTCCAGTTCATCCAGCTGCTCTTTTTTGAATTGACCATCATTAATAATCAAATTCAGTACATGGAACCGGTTGAGCGGCAAGACACTCTTCACCGATGTGTTGCGAATATCCAACTCTCTTAACTTCAAAAGTCCTTCCAGTTCATCCAACTGTTGAATTTTAGAACCACGTAAATCCAAACGAACGATATCAAGAAAACGCAAGATGCTTTCTCCTGACTGTTCTTTATTGTGGGAGAGCAAAGAGCGAATGCCCTGCCCTTGCAAGCTTAAGCTTTTAGTCGTCTCATCATATTTGAAGTTCACATCATCACCCCAGATCTGCGACATAAAAGTCGCTTTCACAAGGGGTTTATAGTCAACACTCTCACGTCTTTGTTGCTGGTCGTAAGCAATCATTCGTTCGATCAAAAAGTAATTCCATTCATTATCCGCAAGTTGTAATATACAATCAGAAAAGAGGCTGAATTCGAGAAGTCCTTCTTTATTCAGAGAAGCATTTTGAAAACGGCGGCTTAGCTTTTCCATGGTCGAGCGGTTGGATAAATCTTGCAGCACACCTAAGGATCTTGGAAAATCTTGCGATATAAAAAACATCTCAGCTTGATGATATTTAGCCTCATTGCTATTGGGTTTTATGCGCAAGGCTTCCTCCAGTACTTCTAAGGCCAGATAAGTATTCTTTTTAGGGTTTTGAAAATACTGATAGTGACTATGATTTTTTGATCGGGCCACAAGCTCCATCTCTCTCCACTGTTTCTTCTCCACTAGAACTTCCGTTACAGTTTCGACGACCTCACGGGCTTCCTTCGTTTCTTGACGGCTTTGCTCAAGGTGGTAAAGGAAAAGACTGGTGCCTAGAGTGAAAATAAAAACAAAACCAAGAACCATTTGGCAGACCAAGGCATGCCGCCTGTAAAACAAATTCAACTCAGTAAATATATTGGGATTTTCAGCCAAGGTGGAGTACCCACGGATATAGTTCTCTATATCCTTCTGCATATCCTCCACACAGGAATACCTCATCTCAATATCCTTAGCCAATGCTTTCAATAAAATGGAGCGCAAACCTAATGACAAGCGTACAGAGTCTGGGATAACGACATCGCCCTCAACGGTTTTATTAAGGATTTCATCCGTACTCCCCTGGTGAGGAGTCTTTCCCATCAGGATATGATAAAGAATTGACCCCAAAGCATAAATATCTGTTTGCTTGCTTTTTTCTCCACCTTTGAGAATTTGCTCTGGAGCCATATAGCCTGGAGTTCCGCGTATTTTCCCGCTTAAGGTAACCTCGTTCAATAAGTCGGGGTTTATAAGCAGTTGGTCAAAATTCTCACTATTGATATCGCTTTTACCCATCACTTTCCCCAGCCCCCAGTCGCAGACCACAACTTCCCCATACTGTCCAATTTGGATATTGGCCGGTTTTAGATCTAGATGAAGCACCTGCCGGGAGTGAGCAAAAGCAATACCATCACATATTCGAAGGAAGATATCCAAAAGTCGTTTGAGGTCACGTTTCTCAGATGTTTGATCTTTAAGTAGCTGATCAAAACCATGACCTGTTTTCAGCTCCATGGTAAAAAATGGGCCTTCCACATCATCTAGGCCATAATCAAAGACAGTTATGATATTTGGATGATCAAGTAAAGCGGTTAAGGCAGCCTCTCTTAAAAATGGTTCATACAAAAGCTCTGGAGCACCTTCTTGGAGCCGAGCCAAAGCCAAATGACGACCCATTTTTTCATCATAGACCTTATAAACTTCTTTCATGCCACCGCGAGCCAGAAGAGTATCTGCCTTGTAGTTGCGGTCTTTAATTCTAGCCTTTTTATAGATGGGCAGCTCCTCCCTATGAGTTGAAGAATCCTGGGCAAAATCGTAATACTCAGACAGACTATCCAAGTAAGTTTCATCCTCCATTGATTTATCGTCAGGCATTTAAGCTTCCAGTTCCTGAATCAAGTGAGCAACCTCCTTAACCAGAGACTGCTGGACACGACTTTTAAGTGTTCTCACTGAGCTATCAGCAAGATTCAATTCAGCAGCAATCTGTTTATTCTCCACACCCCGCAGAGACATTTCAAATACATTTACAGCAACACCGGAGAAGTGTTTACTTATATTATTTAGGGCAAGCTTGGTGATATGACGCTTCCAATCTTTTTCTATGACCTCCTCTAATTCTGACTGAGATATCAATTTACCCTCCTCAACCCATTCTTTCTTAACATTTTTCATACGATTGTGGTGGCTTTGTCGATCACGAATATGATTCAATACTCGATTTCGAACAATTGTACTCAACCAGGTTCTGAATTTGGCTCGATTTGAATCGCTTTCAAAGCCTTTTAAATTCTTCCATATGGAAAGTAGTACATCTTGAGTAATATCATCAGATTCTGAAGCTGAAATATTCATTTTCAAAATAATCATACGAATAAACGACTCGTAGTAAGAGACAAAATCCAACCATGCACTCTCATCACTAGGGTCTTTCGCCCGTTGTAGCAAGGTTTGACGAGTTTGCCAGTCTCCTTTCATTCAGTTTTGCCTGTCATCAATATCATTTAAAAAATCTAATTTTGGGTCATGGAATAGGGACTGGGCTTTCAATTTATAGGGGCCTAAGTTCCTGTATCTTGCACCCTATTAAAAAATTTATACTTTTTTTATAAAAAATCAAGATAACCTGTAGCAGATCGAGGCTGAATTGTGTGATAAATAGTAAACCATATCATTTTTATTCTTTAAGGAAGTATCAATATCATGATCAAAAAACTCATCGCTATTCTCTTTTGCACGAGCTACTTTGTCATCGTCGCGGAGGTAAAGCTTCCTGCCATTTTTTCTGATGGCATGGTGCTTCAACGAGAT
>JADGBV010000227.1 GCA_015231345.1 Planctomycetota bacterium | reverse complement strand
TTTTGTTCCAACGGAGGATGGCATAACAAAAATCATCAAACCTAATGCCAAAAAATACATCGAAATTGCATCCAATAAGCTTCCAGGTGATGTATACGGAACCCCTGCTATAACAGATGATAAAATCTACTACCGCTCCGAAGGGTATTTATTTTGCATTGGCAAATAATACTTACTCTGCATATTCCATAGTCGGGACTGATCATAAGGGACGAGGCGAGGCCCGGCCGAAGATACCGATACGCTGCTTTTAGTTAAGCATTCTCCATAACAGGCAAATTAGTCATGCGGTCATCATCTGGGTCTAGGTGAACGTTCACGCTAATCACATCCTCATTGAAATCCTGAATATTCTGAGTCACTTTATCTGCAATATCATGCCCTTGTCTAATGGTTATTTCGGGGTCCACAACAATATGAATCGCAACTCTCAAGCTAGAACTCACATAACGAGTGCGCAAATCATGCACACTCACAACACCTTCTGTCTCCACAGCTACTTTTAGTATTTCAAAGTAAATATCTTCTGGAGCGCCTTGATCCACAAGCTCCCTGACTCCCGGCAAGACTATTTCAATAGCAGCTTTAATGATAAACCCGGAAACAACAATAGCTCCAATAGTATCGATAAAAGCCCACTGAGGAAATAAAGCCGCACCAATAATAGCAATAAGGACGGGAATAGAACTGATGGCATCGGAGCGGTGATGCCAAGCATTGGCTATTAAAGCCGTACTTTTTATCTGGACGCCTTTCATCTTTGTCCAGCGATACAATATTTCTTTCACAGCAATAGAGGCGATCGCGCCAAGTGAGACCCAAATATCAGGCACAAGGTAATTGGCTTCCGAAATGGCCTGAATAGCATCAATCGTTAAGAAAACACCAACAGCTCCAACGGATAAACCTATAAAAATCGTCACCAATGTTTCATAACGACGATGCCCATAAGGGTGGTCTACATCAGCTGGTTTATTCCAAAATGTGGCGCCAATCACAACGACGATATCGGTCACACAATCCGATAAACTATGAATGGCATCTGCAATAAGAGCCTGTGAGTTTCCTAAAGTACCCAGCGTATATTTCAACGCCGAGAGTAGAATATTAGCAAGCAAGCCCAAATAAGTGACATGCTGCACTTCTTTAGTATTGGACTCACCAAAGTTTTGCGGGTGAATAGGATCAGACATAAATAAACTTAAAACACAAAAACAATCGATTCCGGTATTGGAATGCGATTATATTAAAGTCTTATGGGGAATGTCGATGAGGTAAAAAGGGCTAAGTTTTTTAGTCTTGAGGTTGCCATCCCCAACTTTCATAATATTCCCAACTGGTTTGCTCGTTTTGCTCCTTAAGCTCAGTAAAGGTATCCCGCAAATTATGCTTGATGACATCGCCCGTTGAAAGCATGCCAATAAACTTCCCTTCCTTTTCAATAAGAAGGTGACGTATTCTTAAGCCCAGGAATTTATCTAAAAGTAAGTGTGGGGGGTCAGAGTGCTTGGCGTAGTGCAAATTGGTGGTCATATGATCGCCTATTTTCCCGCGCTCAAAATCGAAGCCTTGCTGCAGGACATTGCGCAGTAAATCCCTTTCTGTCCAAATCCCTAAGACTTCATCACCTTCCATAATAAGCATGGAGCCCACCTTGCCTGTTGTCATCTGGACAACAGCATCTTTGATGGTAGTTGAGCGTGAGCAGCTCACTATGGTTTGCTTTTTTTCGACTAAAATTTCTTCTGCATTAATCATGAGATCATCCTCATTTTCAGTGACTTATTATTATAGTGAGCTCTAATTGATTAATAGCCCTAATTGCGATCATGTCTCTTTTTTTGAGCGCATTTCTGTTTTTCCTTAGAGCCTATACACGAAAATCTGAATTAAGCACAGCATAGCATTTCGGCCTTAAGTTGAGCTCATAAGCAAGCAGCTTCTGCCAAAACTCCACATTTTTACCCAACCAACCTACAATTGCACAATAAATCAGAAGAATATATAGAGTCACTTAATAATGGAGGCAAGATTATATGAGTGCTGCGCGAGAGAATTGGGGCTCTAAATTAGGAGTTATTTTAGCCGTTATCGGTAGTGCGGTTGGCTTAGGCAATTTCCTTCGCTTTCCTGGAGTCGCTTGCGCCAATGGTGGCGGAGCATTCATGATTCCTTATATTATTTCCTTTCTGATTTTAGGCTTACCCATCGCTTGGGTGGAGTGGGCATTGGGCCGCTATGCCGGTCGCAAAGGCCATGCCTCCGCCCCTGGAATTTTTCGCGAAGTCGCCTCTCGCAACCGTTTTGCCGCTTTTTTTGGCGTTTTAGCGCTTATTATTCCCGTTATCATATACATGTATTACGTTTCCGTTGAAGCCTGGTGCCTGGGCTACGCCTGGAATTACTGGACGGGAGGCATGGCCGAAATGGTTACAAGCGCCGAGCAAGCCGTAATGAATTCAGGAGGAACAGCTGCAGAAGCCAAACAAGCTGGCGTTAGTGCTGCCAATGGATTTCTCTTAAATTTTGCCGGAGTTGTACCCGAATCGGGAAGCGACACAGCCAATTTACGCATTTGGCGTGAGTTTAGCACATCCGCCTTACCCTTTCTGCTCGTATGCTTTGTGGTGAATTTTGTACTCATATACCGTGGGCTCAATAAAGGCATCGAATGGTTTTGTCGTTGGGCCATGCCCGCGCTTATTATTTGTGCGGTTATTATTCTCATCCGCGTTTTGACCCTTGGAGCTCCAGAAGGAGCGCAAGATCATACCGTTTATGAGCGTGTTGCTGCAGGCTCAGCAAGCACTGAAGCCCTTCCCGAACTACGCAAATCCTCTTCTGAGTCAGGAGATGTTTACGAACCCACAGGTCATTTCCTCATTCCCCATGAAGTGAAAGCCAATGTATCTGAGGGCATGGGCTTTATGTGGAACCCTGTGGGCCACCGTATGGTGAGTGCTGGACCCGTAGCAAAACCTAAAAAGGTGGTTGTCACTGTGGGTTTTTGGGAAGCCATTTTCGACCCCCAAACTTGGTTAGCAGCCGCGGGGCAAATCTTTTTCAGTCTTTCCGTCGGCCTAGGTGTTATCATCACTTACGCTGCCTACACTAAAAGTAATGATGACATCGCCCTTTGCTCCCTGACCGCTGCTTCGGGCAATGGATTCTTTGAAGTGGCCCTAGGTGGTATGATTGTTATACCTGCAGCTTTTATTTTTATGGGCCCCTCTTCCATTGTGAGTGCTGGCGAAAAGGCATCTTCCCTCAGCTTAGGTTTTTTTGCTTTACCTGGCGTTTTTGAACATATGCCCAGCGGTCACTTTTTTGGCGGGCTATTCTTCTTTCTTCTTTTCTTAGCAGCCGTCACAAGTTCACTCTCCATGTTGCAGCCTGCCATTGCCTTTCTAGAAGAGGGACTAGGCCTGGGGCGCAAAGCCTCTGTCAGCATACTAGGCCTTATCACGGGAATTGGCGCCTGCTTTGTAGCCTTAGTGAGCTCCGGGCTAACTGTTCTCGACCATATGGATTTTTGGACGGCTAATTTATGCATTTTCCTTCTAGCCACTTTTGAAGTCATTCTTTTTGCCTGGGTTTTTGGCCTCGACAAAGGATTAGCCGAGCTTGCCAAAGGGGCCGAAATCCCCATCCCCGCTTTTCTGCCCATACTCCTCAAGTACGTTACTCCTGTTTTTCTTATCGTTATATTTACCGCTTGGTTATGGGATCAAATAGAATCTGGCTCTTATTTTATGGCTGTCAAAAACGAACCCCTTGTGCAAGTTACATTAGTTTTTATTGGCAGCATTGGAATCTTTTTTGCCCTACTGGTAGGTGAAGCCATCAACCGCTGGACCCAAGAAGAGGAGGTTGCTAAATGAGTACTGCAGGATGGTTAATCTTAAGCGCAAGTGTTTGTGGAGTCACCACTCTCTTTTCATGGTGCATATATAAGGTGCTAACAACACCTGGCTCGCAGGAGCATTTACACGGCTTTGAAGTAGAAACGCCCGATCACGATACCTAAAAAACAGGTACAGCGTCGCATCACGGCTTCACTCAGTCCAATGATCAAGCACCCGTAGTTTAGCCTCTAACACCTAGTATTCTTGTTGCTCAAAGAACTCCATTATATCGTTGCCCAACGCTCTATGCGAAGAGTATAGTATACCTTTGTGATTCATATAAGTCGATTCTTTGCGGTTCAATTCAAATTCGCCCCCGTATAAGTCACAGACGAGCGCGCCAAATTCTTTCGCTATACAAGCAGAAGCACCAAAATCCCACAAGCTGCCTCCTCGATTACTTGGGTACTTCAAATAGAAAGCTGGTCCCCTTTCCAAAACCCACATGGCATTCATGGCACCTCCGCCATGAAAACGAGTGCTTAAGCCACTATAGCCAAATTTGGCAACCAAAGAGTGAGCATATTCAATCGTCTTAGTAAAAAGCGAGTGATTGAAAAAACTACGATCAGCCATGATAGTCAGCGGAACTTGAGCCTTTGCATCTTGATTCTGGAGATTTTGATTTCCCTGAGGCGCATTAGCTTGCCATAACTCGCCATTTCGAAAAGCCCCTTCTCCTTTAAGGGCATGATAAAGAGTTTCTTTAACAGGGTCGTATATCACACCAATCATAGATTCGCCTTCTTTCGATATAAGCGAAATGGAGACGGAAAATCCAGGTGTCTGCTCCGTAAACGACAAGGTTCCATCTAGGGGATCTATACACCAAAAGTAATCTTTCTCAAAGCGGCTTTGATTATCTTCACTTTCTTCGGCTAGAAGAGCAAGATCGAACTGCTCACAAGTTGGCTGTAAAATCTTCAAGATGATCTCTTGAGCCATTTGATCGACTTCCGTCACAACCTGCGAAGCAAGACTTTCTTTGCCTGCTTTATGACTCACGGAAATTGGTTCCTGCGAGCGCCTTTTAATAAAATGGCCAGCTTGATAAGCCGCGGAAATGGCACACTCACTGAGGAGGCGTAGAGTCGAAAGATTTAGGTGCATGCGATGAAAGGTGCCATAGCGTAATTTTTCAAGATCTTCTTTATGTATTTCAATAGCCTAAGTCAGCCAAAACGTTTCGGCTCATCTGTTCACTATAGCTATTTAACTTCCAATGGCCCGGGCTCCAGCCTTTTAAAAAGCGGTAAAAATCAGTCCAGGCATAAGGGTACAAATCTCGCCACTCGGATTCGAGCTCAGCGTATTCTTTATTATACTGGGGAGAAAGGTTATTTACAGCCTCTTTAAGGCAGGTAAAGTAATAGCCAAGAACTTTCCATTCCATTTTGGCGCATTCATCTTCATACATGCAGCTGCCCATAAAATAAGCCACATCAATCATGCCGCAGCCACCACCCACATATTGAAAATCGACAGCTGATACGGCTCCTTTTGGAGAAAAACAAAAGTTGGCAATCTTGGCGTCACCGTGAATAATGCTTTGATATTTCGCTTTCTTAAGTGTATCATCTATCGTCGAAGCTGCTTTTTTCAGGTTCTGATCATCGAGAACATCCAATTCATCGGGACGAGTGTCGAGGTGCCAATAACTCCCCTGAGCCCAAAGGCCTTCGGGAGTTTTACCCAAAAATGTGGCATGAAAAGTGGCTAGCCAACGAAGGCATGCTTTGATTTCATGCCATTCCAGAGAGCTTTTCCGAAGAGGATAACCTGCGGCATCAAGGTCCTCAAGAATCATGATCACTTCATCACCGATTGTTTCTTGGCCAAGGCAACGAGGCACACGGGCAGCATCAGTGCAAATCGAGCTCCAATGCTCATACCAATTCATTTCGACTTTATATGAACGCACTTTGCGCTCATGAGATAAATTCGTATTCCAGCCCCTAGGGTGTGCACTATCTGCAGGAAAACGCACATGTTTCACCACCACACTTGTTATGGCGCACCCCTCTAAAGCGACGCGCAAAATCTCACCATAGCCGCTCCATAAACTTTGGATCACTTCCCGTTCATGGGCCTTCTTAGCTCCTGTGAGCTTCAAGATTAAGTCCTGGACCTCTTGATTCATGGAATAATACTTAGGAAAACAAACATTCTAAAGACTTCCGGGAACTGTCAGCCCATGCGCCAGAAGATTTATGCCTTATCGCTGGCTCATAAAGAGGATAAGCTAAACTGACTTATTTAAGGACGAAATCATGTTTAAAACCAACGAATACTTTGACGGCAAAGTCAAATCCATCGCCTTTCGAACATCTGACCTTCCGGCAACAGTTGGAGTGATGGCTGCTGGGGAATACACTTTTAGCACTGAAAGCAAAGAGTATATGTCAGTTATTAGTGGCTGTTTGAAAGTCAAACTTCCTGGAAGTGATAGCTATGAAGATTATAAAGACGGCCAAAGTTTTATCGTAGA
>JADGBV010000226.1 GCA_015231345.1 Planctomycetota bacterium | reverse complement strand
TATGGGTGCCTACGGATGAGCTCACAAGAGAAAATAGTTTATTGTCACTGTGCTTACGCTAATATTATTAACGAAGAAACAAAACGTGAGCTTTTAGCGGGTCTAGCAGAAAAAGGGATCAGTTTTGAAATGATTCCTGATTTGTGTGAAGCTGCAGCTAAAAAAGACCCTTCACTTAAAAAGAGTTTGGCAAATGGGCCAGTTTGTTTATTTGCGTGCTATGATAGAGCTGTGAAGTGGTTATCTCATATGGCAGAGCTTCCTAATCCCGGTCAGAACTTACGTGTTTTGAATATGAGAGAAAATTCAGCTGATATTTTACTAGCTCAATTAGAAAAGGGGGAGAAGTGAACCGAACTCCGAATGATGAAGTGGAAAAGGAGGGGAAGTGAATCGAACTCCGAATCTTCAAGTTGTTTTTCTGGGCTTAGAGCCAAGTCATTCATTATCACCGGAAACCCAGACTAATTTAGCTTTTGCTCTTCTTGATACAGGCTATCAGTGTCATGCCATATCCTCTCTTGAGAGTCTGACTGAAATAGCTGACCCATCGTTTATATACGTTTTGAAAGATAAAGCCTCGATGCCACCGATTGCTCACGATGCAAGCCAGGTGCTGTATTATCAAAATCAAGAATCAGTCGACGCTTTTACTCAACGTGTACAAGCCTTAGATGTGAGTCCAGATAAGGCTGCAAACAAAAAAACATGGAAACCCTGGTTTCCTGTCATAGATTATGACCGTTGTACTAACTGCATGCAATGCTTAAGCTTTTGTTTATTTGATGTCTACGCCGTTAAAGACAATACCATAACAGTGCAAAATCAAGATAAATGCAAAACCGATTGTCCAGCCTGCTCAAGAGTCTGCCCTGAGACGGCCATCCTTTTTCCAAAGTATAATCACGCCCCCATTAATGGCGCAGAAGTAAGTGAAACTCATCTGAGTAAAGAAAAAGTTAAGGTGGATATATCAAACTTATTGGGGGGAGATATTTATTCTTCATTACGTGAAAGAAGTGAAGGGGCTAAGTCCAGATTTTCAAAAGAGCGTAGTGAGGGCAGGGCTTTGAAAGAGAGGCGTCGCTGCCTTGGTGAGTTGAAAGAGAAACTCGATATACCCGATTCAGTTCTTCAATCCCTGCCAGATGATGAAACGATTCAAAAGAAGTTGAGTGAGTACTAAAGCGAAACAGAGCTCATCTATTGTGGTGCCAGCTAAGGTGCCAGTTCAAAAATCTCGTACCCCCGATACTAATATTCCTCAGTCGCGCAAGGAACGCGATACTTTAATGCGTCTTGTTCAGCAGTATGTTGAGCTTTTAGATGATGTGCCACCGTTTCCTGCCGCATTATTAGAAGAGCACGCCAAGAATATTTTAAGCAAGAATCATTTCTCATTAGATTACGCTGAATACGTTGGTGTTCTCTTTAATAATGAATTATGGAAACCCCTATTAGCGAGTATTCCTTATAATAAACGTTTGCTTCTTTTGCCTAAGTGCTTAAGGCTGGAGAATATATGCCCAGCACCATTTGATGAATTTGGCTTGCTTTGTAAGCAATGCGGACTTTGCTCCATACAAGATTTACAAAACGAAGCGGAGAAATTAGGCTACGCTGTCTTGGTCGCAGAAGGCTCGGCTGTGGTGATGAAATTGATTGAGAGCCAGAAGATAGAAGCTATTGTGGGAGTGAGCTGCCTAAGCGTGCTCAAAAAAACCTTTCCTTATATGGAGCTTGCTGCTGTTCCCGGAATAGCCATTCCTTTGCTTCAAGGGGATTGCAAAGAAACGAATATTGATATCGAATGGCTTTGGGATGTGATTCACCTCCATGGTGAAGATAGAACCACACGCATTGATTTAGATGCCTTGCGTTTAGAAGTCTCAACTTGGTTTGAAACGCCATCTTTAGAGAAACTTATGTCTTATGATGGTGACACAACACAGCAATTGGCCATCAATTGGTTAAACCGCGATGGCAAACGCTGGCGGCCTTTTTTGTGTGCTGCGGTGACGGTGGCTCTTGGAGTTTCTGATCAAGATCAAGAATTTGATGAGAATCTTAAAAAGTGCGCCATTGCGGTTGAATGCTTTCATAAAGCTTCCTTAATTCATGATGATATAGAAGATGATGACGATACTCGCTATGGCGAGAAAAGCATGCATGCTGAGCACGGTATTCCTATTGCTCTAAATGTCGGCGACTATTTAATTGGTGAAGGCTACCGCATGATCAATGAATGTACTGTGCCTGCTGATATTAAACAGTCCATGATGACCATTGCCATTTCTGGTCACCGGAGGCTATGCGAAGGTCAAGGCCTAGAACTTAGCTGGCGTCAAGAACCTGGCTATATCAAGAAAAATGAAATTCTTGCCATGTTCCAGAAGAAAACCTCACCCGCTTTTGATGTTGCTCTGCGCATTGGAGCTGTCTATTCTGGAGCTTCTCAGACGATTATCGATTCCTTAAAAGTCTATGCTGATAATATTGGTGTGGCGTATCAAATTAATGATGATTTACAAGATGCTCAAGAAGATGTTGATGGCTCCGACCTGAAGTCCGATCGCCCGAGTTTACTTTTGGGGCTCATCTATGAAAGGGCCACAAAGGAAGAAAAAACACTTCTGGATGCTTGGTGGCAGGGTGATGAGCAGAAGAAAAAGGCTGTGATTGAGCTGAGTCTACAGTCTAATGTTCAGCACCGTATGGAAGAAATGAAAGAGTCATTTAAAATGGCCGGCATTAACGCACTTTTGGATTTAAAAAATGCAAGTCTTAAAGGGCTTATGCGTAGAGTGAGTGCAAAATTATTTAACGATATAATCGTACAAGGGTGGTGTGATGAGTTTGAGGCAGGAGATGATTCGAGTGGGCAAGTTAGCTCCACTTCTCCTTGAAGATGCTACCGAACTTGTTCAATCATTTCTTTTAAGTCAGATAAGCCCTGAAGGGGGCATGAAAAATCGAGCTGGTCAAAGCGATTTATATTATAGTTTCTTTGGCCTGGAATGCATGATCATGCTTGATATGGAGATTGATTATGATCAATGGTCTTCATATTTAATTTCATTTGATGATGATTCAGAGAAAGATTTAATCCACTTTAGCAGTTTAGTGCGCTGCTGGGCCAATTTACCAGAAAATTATATAAGTGAGGAAAGGCGCAGTTATTTTGCTCAGAGTTTAAAGCAATACTCTTCAGCTGATGGTTCTTATAACACTATAGCTGGTAGCGAGAAGGGAACGGCATATGGCTGTTTTGTTGCTTTGGACACCTTGCGGAATTTAGGCCTTGGCATCCATCAGCGAGATGTTTTCACCCAGGCTCTCTTAAGAGTCCAAACCCCATGTGGTTCTTTTGCTATCGATGAAGGAATGACTTCTGGAACTGTTCCCACGACATGCGCAGCTTTAGTAGCCCTCAATGTTTTAGGTTATCCCCTGGAAAAGATGGCTGCATCCTATGAGTGGCTCAATAAACAACGTTGCCCTCAAGGCGGCTTTTGGGCTTTTGCCGGTGCACCTTTGCAGGATTTGCTTTCGACAGCTACGGCGCTGCATACTTTAAGTTCTTATGAAGTTGAGACGTGGGAAAATGCCGAAATATTTCAAGCTCACGATGAACTCACCCTTGATTTTATAGATTCGCTGTGGGTCAATAAAGGAAGTTTTTATGCTCACTGGTCCGATGAGCAGCTAGATGTTGAGTACTTATTTTATGCCTTATTAGCTTTAGGGCATTTAGCACAAAAAAAGTCATCATAGTGCTAAGCACTATGATGACTTATAAAGATATATATTCTGGGTTCTGCTAAGCGGATTTATTTTAAATTAGCAGCTGCAAAATCCCAATTCACTAAAGAGTTAAGAAAAGTCTGGATGTAATCGGGGCGACGATTCTGAAAATCTAAGTAGTACGCATGTTCCCAAACATCCATCACCATAAGTGGTGTTTGCCCGTGACTAGGCATTTGAGCATTTGCTGTTTTAACGACTTTCAGTGCATCTCCTTCTTGCACAAGCCACGCCCATCCACTACCAAATTGAGTAGCGCCTGCTGTGGCGAATGCTGTTTTAAATTCATCGTAACTTCCAAAAGAAGCATTGATTTTCTCTAATAATGCTCCGCTTGGTTCTCCGCCACCTCCTGGCTTCATGGACTTCCAGTAAAAAGTGTGGTTCAATACTTGGGCTGCATTATTAAAGATGCCAGCCTTGCTGTCATCGCCTGAGACAGCGCATGCAACTTCTTCCAAGCTTTTGTCGGCAAGTTCTGTGCCTTCAATGAGCTTATTCAGGTTAGTGACATAAGCATTGTGGTGTTTGCCGTAATGAAACTCTAGTGTTTGTTTGCTAATATGGGGCTCTAATGCATCTAGAGCATAAGGTAGTTGTGGTAATTCATGACTCATTGTTCATTTCTCCATAATGGAATAAATAGTGTTTTTTTTGAAACACTGTCTCAATTATAAGCATTGACTCTTTTAAGCCAGCTTAATGAGACAGTTAATTCGAGAAAAGAATAGCTTGATACTTGACCTCGTCAATAGGTTATATGAAAATCTTGGCTGCCATCTTGATTTGGTACATCTGTTTGTTTTATTGCACTAACTTTTGCAAGGGGAGGGCCCATTTCCAACTGACAAAGGAACTGCTCCAATAAAGCTTTCTCGCCTTGAGCTTCAAGCAGGACTGAGCCGTCGGGTTGGTTTTTAACCCACCCACTCAGGCCTAATTCATTGGCTTTGCTTTGGCAGAAATACCGGTAACAAACTCCCTGAACTCTTCCAATGACTTGAGCAGAAATCCGTTTCATAATGCGTGTTACTCGTAAGAAATAGCTGTGATAGGCTCTACTTTTACGGCCCGCCAAGCTGGAAAAAAACCAGCCACTGTTGTTACGCTAATGCTTAACAAGCTAATCCAGATCACATCAGATAATTCCAGGCTAATAGGAAGTTTTTCGTGGTAATATAAATCTCCGGGAAAAGGTCTCCACTGTAAGACCTGAAGAATTTCATTGGCATTATTGCTGATAAGGTAACCACCGCCCAAACCTAAAATGAGCCCGCAGATGCCAACCATCCAGCTCACGCCAAGAAAAATGCTAAAAATATCATAACGCGAGAAACCCATAGCTCTTAAAATGCCAATATCTCTGGTTTTTTCCTGCACAAAACTCCATTGAATGGCTAAAATCCCAAAACTCGAAACAACGACAATCAAAGAGAGAACCAAGGCGATTAGCTTTCGCTCATGAGCCACAGCTCTAAGGCGAAATTTATGTCGTTCACGCCAAGAGCCAACTTGGGCGTTGGGGTAAGCCTCATTCAATTCCTCTATATTAAATTTACGGCCTTCTTTTCCTTTTTCCGCAACCTGAAGGTATGAAAAGCCTGCTGGGTGCTTAATCATATTGCTGGCAGCTTTCATGGGAATGTAGACTTTGGTCCTGTCATCCTCATAAATACCAGACTTAAAAATGCCGCTAACTTTAAAGCTTTGAGTGCTGATGTTATCTTGCCAATTCGGTAAGACTAGTTTTACGGTTTCGCCTTCAGAGATATGTAACTGTTCAGCTAAAACAGTACCGACCAAAATGGGGGTCGGGTTCTCCGTATGTGCACTTTCATCAAAAGCGCTGAGAAATCCTTTTAACGGACTTTGCTCGACATCCTCTTTTTCTAAAAGGGAGAAGTCTATTTTGCTTATATTCATGCTTTTTCTTAATTCAGCTTCTCGTGAAGGGTCAACTCCTTTGACACTAACTGAGGATACATAACGAGACGTTTTAATCATGCCGAAGCCATCTAGGGCTGGGGACCAGATGTGATCCTGATCCTTGTCCTCTAGTTCTTTAAGGCTAGGCCCGCCCCAATTCCATTCAACTAAATAGTCGGCAAGTGAGCCGCGGAAAAGTTGTTGTAATTCACTGTCGAAGCCTTTAAAAACTGCATTCACAGTGAATAAAGTGCATATGGAAAGAAATACGGCAGTGACCGCAAAATAATTGATGGTACGCTTCAGGCTGTAGCGAGCGATTAATTTAAGGATGCAGCGAAAAGAGGTACTCATCTTGATCATTGTAGTTCTTCGCATCATGATGATGCCGCAGATTCAGCAAGGTGAAGCTATACGTGCTGGAAAATAGCGCTTCAAATCCTGAATAGAAAACGATGATATAACTGTGCAATTTAGATTTTTCTCGGAGAGCTTGGAGTAAATGACGGCGGATGACCAAAATAAAGCGACCACGCGAAATATATATGGTATTTTAGCGCGATAATAGCACAGATATGTGCCGAAACTGCTAATTTATCGCAAAAACGGCGTCCAGAATTGGAAAGATGCAAGATTACTCTTTCATTTTAATGATTGGAGATCATAATGTGAGTA
>JADGBV010000225.1 GCA_015231345.1 Planctomycetota bacterium | reverse complement strand
GGAACTTATGGCCGGCGCCCGTTACCTTTTAATGAACTCCACAACCTACGAAGGTTTTCCTTTGGTTTTAGTGGAAGCTTTAGCGGGAGCCACACCGTGCCTAGTGCCCAAATTAGGGGCCATGCCAGATATTATCCCTCATGAAGTTCTTGGTCGGCATTTCACTCCTGGAGATAAGGATGGCTTGATTCGAGAAGCTCAGAAGTTATGGGAAGAGGCGCCAAGTTTAAGAAAAGCATGCAGGGCAGAGTATGAATTGAAATACACGCCTGAAATAAATTTCGCGAGACTGAAGGCGATTTACACTAATCTTTTGGCGGGAAAACCACCAGGAGTAGGACTATAAAGTTTACTCAGCCCTTTTTAAGCATTGGCAGAAAAAGCTTAAAGCCAATGGCTATAAATAAGAGTATAAAAGCGCAAATGGAAACAATGACAGTGCTCAGAAAATCATACTCACCCTTGATAATAATATAAATGCTGGGAGCGATGTAGATGACACTTAAAGCGATAGCAGAAAAAAGCGTACCCATGAGTTTCTCCTTTTCCTCAGGAGCTTTTTTCTTTTCTTGATTTTCTGTTTCAGCCATACTGGGATAATAATGCAAATTTAGAAAAGAATAGGCGGGGAGAAAAAAATGTGCTTATGAGGACTATTTTCCTTTTCAATCTGGCCAAGCCAAATTAAGCGGTACATTTATTTCCCCTTCACACCTTTCCCTGAAATGTCAGCTCAGACTCATATAGAAATTAGCTCTAAAAAGCCTGCGCACTTGCCTTTGGCTGAGATATTGGCAAGGCTCATTGAGAATGTGATGAGTGAGAAAAATGATAAACCTCATTTTTTAATTGCAGTTGGTGGCCCGGGGGGAACGGGTAAATCGACATTTTGTCAGCAGTTAAGCCATGCTTTAAAGCAACTACCCATTCTCACTTTGGATGATTATAAAACACCACGTCAGGAGCGAGCAGACAAAAACCTTTTTGGAGCCCATCCAGAAGCGAATCATATTGAGCTCATACAAGAGCACTTAAGCGCTCTCAAAAGGGGCGAAAATATAAAAAAACCCGTGTATAATTCTGTGACGGGTGAGGCGGATGAGACGGAAATATTCTCTGCAGGTCCAGTGATTATTTTGGATGGGGAAATTTCAACTTATGAAGAATTTAGGCAATGGGTCGACTTCTCCATTTTTATTGACTCTGACTGGAAAACTCAACTCAATACGCGTATTACTAGAGATATTACTGAAAGAGAGTACAGCCCCGACAAGGCAATCTCCACATTTTTACAAAGCAATTTAAGAGAATTTACTGAGCATGGAGCAAAATCTAAAAGCTGGGCGGATGTGCATTTGTTTTGCCATGGCAATTATCAGCTAGAGCTTGAGTCTGTGGCCCGCCCCATTTTTCCTTTCATAGAGCAGATAAGAGAAGCTCATTTACGGACCATTTCTTTTGCTGGGCTCATTACTCCCCTGTGCACGCCTTTTAAAGCCAATGGGGATTTGGATGAAAAGGCATTCATCACCCATTTGGGCTTTTTGGCAGAATCAGGTGTGAGCCGTATTTTGCTTTGTGGTACATCAGGAGAATTTTTCTCTTTGCTCCCCAAAGAGCGGCAAACCCTTTTGCAATTGGCTCGAATGTATTTTCCTGGTGTGATCTTTTTTCAGTCTGGTTCTGAGAGTTTATTGCAAACTCAAGAACAAAGTCAGTGGGCTGAAGATTTAGGAGCCGATGGGCTATTTATTTTGCCGCCATTTTATTTGGCGAACTTGCCTCAAGAAGGGCTCACCGATTATTTCAACACCTTAGCTCAGGGCTTATCCGTGCCCATGTTTCTCTATAACTTTCCTCAGCATACTCAAAACTCCATCAGTGCCGAGATGCTAGGGCGTATAGAGCATTTCGGTTTGAAGGACTCTGCTGCTGATCTTTCTCTTATTGGCGCCACTTCTCATTATTATGTGGGTGGTGATGGGGTGATTATGGAGGCTATCACTCGTGGAGCAAGTGGTTTTGTGAGTGGTCATGCCAATTACGCACCAGAGTTATATCTTGAAATGGAGGATCAAATGAAAGTGCGTGATCCGGCTAGGTATGCAGCAATACAAACAAAGATTAATCATATGCGTGAGCCTTCACGAGGAAAATCATTGGTTTACATTAAAGAGAGAGTTGCTGAACTGATCCCGGGCTACCCTACGGGTGTCAGATTACCTCTTTTGTCCTTAGCGTAGGGTTTTACTCTTTAGCCCATTTGGCGTATATGGCATCAACTGCATCAGCCCATGATGAATTTTTGGCTTTGTCTAGAGCGCCTATGCATTTTTGCTGGTAGAGTTCTGAGTTTGTACTTAGTTCAATAATTGCTTCACTGAGCTTTCGACTCGCTTCTTCTATCGTCGTTTTGGAGTCGCAGCTTGCTTTGATACCAAAACTATCATCAACGATACTTCCTGGTCCGCCAACATCAAGGCAGATAGAGGGGAGTCCATGACTCGCTGCTTCCAAAATAACATTGCCACTGGAATCTCGAAGACTAGGGAAAAGGAAGATATGTTGATCTTGATAAATCCGATCCACTTCGACTTTCGGGACATGCCCAAGCCAATGAATTTTTTGGCTGATGCCAAGATTTTTTGCGAGTTCTTGCCATTCATCTTTCTCCATGCCCTGGCCTAGAAAGGTTAATTCTAGATTGGGGTTAACTTCAAGAGCCATTTTGAGTGCATGGATAGCTAGCTGGCCTCCCTTTAAAAAAATAAGGCGGCCAACAAATAAAAGCTTATAGGGGGAGTCTACTGGAGAGAGTTTAGAGTCCTTATAAGGGATACCTATTTCAAGTGCGATACTAGTTTTGTGATGAAACCTTTTAGGAATAGATGCCTTAGTTTCTTTTGTTTTACAAACGATATCGCTAGCTTTATGACAGGCTATCCAAAACATAGGGTTGATACGAGAGGATAGGTTAAAGAGATCTCTAGCGAAGTCTATAATGCGACCACGTGTTGAATATGATTCTCTGAGTTTTGCGGGGCAAGATTCTCCTCCACCCACAGGGCCAAAAATGAAAGGGATTCCTAGGAGGCCCATTAAGCTGCTTTGGCGAAAGCTGCCAAAAGTAATATGGTGCACAAGCTGGAAATTCTCAATTTGATGAGTTTTCCTGGCCTTGAAAAAGGCGATATATTGCCATATTGTATAATATATATTAACACCACCTGGAGCTTTTTTCCAAAATCTCAACTTTTGGGGAAGATCACAATAAATAAAGCGTGGCGGATTAGTCAGTGCTAACTTATTAAGTTTCTCTTCAATGACGGGCTTATTGTTTGCTCGTGTGATAACCCAAACGTCATGCCCCTTGGCACTCAATTCCATTGCCCAGTTCCAGCCTACTCCAGGCTCTGAACCTCGATCTGGTTCGCAGGCATATGCTGAGAGTAGAATTTTCATGATGCTAAGAGTTTGCTAAAATATAAGAGACGGGGACCTGGTGAGGATATTCTTTCAGCTTGCATCAGGGAGCTCATTCAAATCCTTCTCTTGCGCTTCTTGAGCGCTGAAAAGATGCTCTTGGCATAAACTTCTGCGCAAGCTTCGGGATCCTTGAAGTTATCCTCGGGAAGTGTGAGTTTCTCTGAGGGGGAGCCGAGCCAATGAGTTTTAATGGTGCTATAGCCTGGAAAATTCTGCTGAGGACAGATGACTAAGGTGCTGCCCAACAGTCCTTGAAGACTTTTGAATAAGCCGCTCTTTTCATAGCGAATAAATCTAAAGAGAATGCCGGTCTTTTCTTTAAGCTGATGGGTGAATCGTTCGCGCTGACCATCGGGCAATAGAGGGATGTGTATAATGGCCCCACAGGGGAAGCTTATGCGATAAAAAATTCTTTTGAATTGTAAAAATAGCTTGTAGAAAACCGGCGTGCTTCTTGCGATTTCCTGTTGCTTGTATTTTAGAAGTAGCTCCATACTTTGATTTGGCAATTCAAAAGTATCTGACGCTAAAGTTTCTTCTAATACTGGAGTCGCGCCACTGCCAAATTGACCCATTAGAATTCGTTGCACTCCGTCCTTATCAGCTTTTTCATAGTGCTGTTTTAGGTAGGCGATATCTTCATTGATGGACCTTTGCTTAACGATCCTTTTTGTGAATTTATAGCAGAATGCGACTGTGCTGCAGGGGATAGGATGAAGGTTGTTATGCATGATGCAGTCTTGGGTGAGTAAGCTAGTGCTAAAGCCATACTTTCCCATTCCACTATTATCTATTAGAAAGTCAATGGCTAAGAAATGCCCTTCTTCATTTTTTAAGATATAATAATAGCAATTAGCTATGTCGTACCATAGCTTCTGATAGACTGTCCAATTGCTTTCTTCTGCAATTCTAAGAATAAGCTCTTCTAATTTTTTGGGCGAGCCACTGAAGGCCATGTCCACATCTGAAGCAGAATAATCGGGTAAGCTTTCATAAGAATGGAGCACACACCAAAGACCTGAAAATTGAACATTCATGGCCTTGAAAAAAGGCTCAAGAAAAGAGCGGTGTATGCTTGGTGTTTCAGTCATGAGACATGCCTGATGATCTCATTGCTTGGCTTTTTCTCGTCTCAATGCCTGTAAGCGTAGTCGAGCATTGCGATGACCTAATTTTGCGGCTTCGCTAAAGTAAAGTACAGCTCTGTCGATATTTTTCTCAATGGTGTCTCCAATAAACATGGCTTCTCCCAGGGCGAAGAGACTATCAGCATCATCTTGCCTGGCAGCTTGGCCATAATACTTCCAGGCTTTGGCGTGATCTTCCTCGACCCCTAGACCGTAGCGGAAGCTTAGCCCCAAGTAGCGAGCGGCTTTGATATTGCCGAGTTTATAAGCCTCCTCAAACCATTTAGCTGATTCGAGGTAATTACGAGGGTGCCCTCTTTCTCCCATATTGAGTAAAGCTAGTTCAACCATGCAGTGGCTATCTTTCATATCAATGCCCTCAATTAGATGAATGAGGGCTTGGTCCATGTCGTAAAGGCCACTGGCGGTATTGCTGTGCAGTTGTCCTAGCCTCAAACAGGCTTTAGGCTGGCCTATTTGTATGAGGCGAAGGTATATTTTCCGAAGTTTTTTGTAATCTTTTTTGCCTTCAGTTAAGTAAATAATATCTTCTAATTTCCATAAAGAATTAGCGTGCCCTTTTTCTCCCGCCTTTTCATACCAGTGGTTGGCTAATTTATGGTCCCCACGAAGTTGAAAAAAGACCCCTAGTTGATGCATGGCTTCTACATCTCCTAGAGTGGCCTTGGAGGTGAGCTCCATCCGTTTTTCGTAGTCTTCAGTTTTCTCCACATCAGCCACTAAAGGGTTGATGCAATATAAAATAAGAAGGCCAAGAAAGGTGGATGGCGCTAGTAAAAGGTGTTTCATGGTGCTGTGATTTTTTGAATCAGATCCTTGATGCGTTCGATTTCGCTGCGGTGACAAACGAGTGTGCCAGCTTTTGCATTCACAATAACACAATCTTTAATGCCAACAACGAGTGTGGGGCGCTGCTCTTCTTGGGTAATGATGATGTTATTGTTAATATCTCTAGTAATATTTTTGCCTTGGAGGGTATTATTTTCATCATCTTGGTCGATGAGATCCTCTAGCGCAAGCCAGCCGCCAACATCATTCCAGTCAAAATGAGCTTCCGTCATGGCAATATGAGAGAGCTTTTCCATAAGTCCAAAATCTATGGAAACTTTCTCGAGGGCGGCAAAAGTTTCTCTGGAGTCTTCACTCCACCCTTCTTGTGGGATTTTGGCACCCAATTTTTCGGCCATATCAAAATGGACAGGAAGATGGGTTTTTAGGGCGGACATAATGAGTGATACTTTCCAAACAAACATGCCTGCATTCCAGTAATACTCTCCGCTGGCCAAGTATTTTTCGGCGGCTTCGCGATTAGGCTTTTCGACAAATTCTTTGAGTTCATAGCCTTCGCCCAGGCTTTCTCCACGGTGCAAATAACCATAACCTTCCGCTGGGTAGGTTGGTTTGATGCCCAAAGTGACAAAGTGATCTGCTTTAGCCAATGTAATGGCTTTTTGCAAACAATCCTGAAATTTTTGAATTTCTTCAATAATATGATCGGCAGGGAGAACGGCCATGATGGCTTCGGGGTCTTTAGCTGCAACCAAACCAGCGGCTAGAGCCACGGCGCCGGAGGTGTCTCTTGGCATGGGTTCGCCAATAATTTGAGATTTTTCCAGTTCGGGGCATTGCTCAGCCACTAATGAACAGTACTTTTCTCCCGTAATCACCCAAATATTCTCTTGGGCAACCAAGCCTTCAAGTCGTTTAACCGTGAGCTGGAGCATGGTGCCAGAGCCCGTCAGGTCAAGAAATTGCTTAGGCTTTTCAGGTGTACTGAAGGGCCAAAAGCGTGTGCCGGACCCTCCGGCCATGA
>JADGBV010000224.1 GCA_015231345.1 Planctomycetota bacterium | reverse complement strand
TGAGCCTCTGAAATTAAGCCCCTAAGTGTGTTTTGTTGTTCTGGAGTGAGTTGAAGCTTTGAAAGCATATGAGCTAGTTTCATCGCTGGATCGACACCACCGGGCTTTCCACGTTCTCCTCCTTTTCTCATTCCGCCTTGCCCAGGTCTGCCTTCTTCACTTTGGGCCATGCCTCCTCTGCCCTCTCCACCTTGGGCCATGCCTCCTCTGCCGAATTTTCCTCCTCGCATGGAGTCGCCTTCACCTGTTCGGCTGGCTCTGGGGCCACGGCCTTGTTTTTGTTTCTGTGAACCCCGGTTGAAAGAAGGCTGTGCTTCATCTTCAGAGTACAGATGAGGGCTTTGGATTGTGAATAGAATCCCAGTGATCAGACTGAAAATGGCTCTTTTTAGCATCGCATGTTCCTTTTGATTGCAGACAAAAGGATATACGGTTCTTTAAAAGGATTGTTACGGAAAAAAAGAGATGTTTTTAGAAAAAAGAAACTCTATCTTTCAGTTTTAAATAGCAAAAAAGGTGTGCCTTTAACACCTTCATAGCTCATTCCCTCGTCATAAGACTCATAAAGAGATATGGCTCCTCGGCCTGATTCTAGGCGCAAAATTCCATTATCTAAGGTCCATTTGCCGTGGACATTCTCTACTTTTTCGCTGGAGTAGCTACCGTCAGTGTGTAGGAATAGAGTTGTGCTGCCAAAACCATTCTCTAAACGGTAGACCTGGCTATGTTTTGCTTGGTATTTCGGCGATTTTTTGACTAAACTTTGTGGTGTTTTTGCTTCTTCTTTTGGTAAAGGAGGGATTGTTTTGATTCCTCCTACAGAAGCCTTCTCTTCTGCAACGCTTCCCTCTTCATCTCTCACGACTTCTTCACTAATTGGAGTGGAGGGGATTTGCGCAACACTTTCGGTTGGCTCAAGGCCTTGAGCTACTTTTTTGTTGTGCCCTTCATGATTGCATTTAAAGGGGCAGGCCTCGAGAGGGCATGATTTTATAATCGGGCACTTAATTCCTTGGCATGCGCTTAAGAGAACGACAAATAAGCCTAAAGTGATTTTATTTGCTATGGTCATTCTCAATCCTTGAATTAATGACTAGTGACTTTTTGAGTTTTCTTTTCAACTGCCTGGAGTTGCTTTTCGAGACGACTAACTAATTGCAATCTACGCTCACGAGCATTTTTTGCTTTTTTGCAGTGTTCGGTATTTTCTTGGCCGTCATTTTCCATGGTCATGATATTCATTTCGATATCAATAACGCTCGATTTAATTTCGGCGATGCGAGACTGCAAGTCTTTAAATTCCTCTGCAGGGTCTTTGGGGTGAAATTTAGCCGCTAATTTTTCTAGTTTTTTTTGTTCCTTTAGGGCATCTTTCGCTTCTTCTTCGAGAAGGTCGATAAGAATCAGTTTGCTTTGATCGGAAACATTTCCTAATTGATCACGCGCTATGGCTTCGTATTCTCCATTTGAGAGTTTGCTTTGCGGGTTATTAAACTTTTCCAGTTTTAAAATGGCTGAAATCAACTTTTTATCTTCATCGCTGAAATCTTTGATATTGCTGATGATGACATCATGCTGAACAAATCTAAGGATTTTGGTCAAAACGTCGTACCTTACTTCTCGCTTTTCCTGAGTATCGGAAAAACTTTTTTTGACCAAGAGTTCTTTGAATGAGTTAAATGATTGACGAGACATATTAAAAAAGAAATAAAAGAATAATTTTTGTTTGGTTTACTGACTTGCTTCGATACTTATTTTTATCAGCTTAATTGTTTGTTCAACACCTATGGTCATGATGAAATTTGCTAATTGAGGACCGCGGTCTTTATTGATAAGACTCATATAGGCACTCAAAAACACTTCCTTCACTTCAGTTTCGATACTGCGGGCAAAGTCGTAAATGCTATTGTGAAGTTCTTTGGAGCTTAACCCTTTTGCTTGTTTTTCGAGAAATTCACAGAAAGCTTGCGCAATGGCAATTTGCTCGCTGTTTAGCTGGGTACAACCTTGGCCTTCGCTGACCAATTTGAAAATAAATTGTTCCGAAGCAAAGTTGTCGACCCATTTTTTGGCTAAGGCAAATCGAGCGCGAATCACATCAAGTTGCTTTTCTTCTAAGCCAGCTTCGATATGACCCATTTCAACTAACTTATCGATGGCTTTTTCGGTAGAAAGAGTCACTTGAAGCAGAGTAGAAGCTAAATTAATGGGAATCTGTGGGGCAAAGAAATCTCTGGGTTCACCAATTGAGGTTAAGCGAAAAAGACTGGACTGAATTGTGTGGTCAAACTCGCTTGCTTCATCAATGCCGAAATGAATCCTTTCCATGCGGTCATAATGATCGCTAAGAAGTAAAATGTCATTTTTTTCCGGGTCAAAATCAACCACGGAATTGGGCTTAGATTTTAATAAGAGAAATCTTAGCATTTCACTTGGAAAAAAATCGACACCTTCTGAGAAAGACATGCCTTTTCCTTTAGAAGTACTCATTTTGGCGCCACCAATTTGAAAGAACTCATAGCCTGGTCCCGTTTTGTATCCGTGACTTGGGTAAGGAGGAGGAAAATCTAAAACATCCATGGCTATTTGATTTGCGCAGGTTCTGGAGCCACCTTTAGAGAAGTGATCTTTGCCACCGAACTCTACGATAACACCTCTTGTAGGCCATTTGGCAGCCCATTCCACTTTCCAAGGAAATTTTCCACCGCCATTATAGGGGCTAATCCAGCCGCTATGGCCACAGCCATCTGCCCATTCCACAACGTCTTTCTTGCATTCAAAGTAGAGTTCTTCTTTTTCTTTATCCCACTTTGAAGCTACAGTTGTGGCAATTTTTCCGCATTCAGGGCATAGAACATTAAAAGGCATTTTTTTGGAGCCTTCGGATTCATCCCCGTAAAGATCACGGTAAACATCATGAACTTTGTCCACATTATCCAAAATTGTTTTAATCTGTGGGTTAAAAAGTCCTTTGCGGTAATTGTCTGCTGTGGATTCGAAGCCGCATTCAATGCCTAATTCAGCAAAACGAACTGTCGATTGTTTGAAATAGTAGTCCCCAAAACTATCAAAACCTTCTACGGGAGAAGGGATGTCGCAAAAAGGTTTGCCTAAATGCTCGTTATAGATAGCTGGGTCTAAGTCTTTATTAGGTTTATCATATGGGTCAAAATCGTCAGAGCTTAAAATAAACTGAGCCTTAAGGCCTAAGTCTCTTAAGCATTTGGCTACAACATCATGAATCAACCAGCCACGGCCGCTACCAATGTGAATAGTGCCTGAAGGCGTTTTTTCGTCATAAACCAAAATGCCTTGCTTTTCATATATTTCTGCCAATTTTGGCTCATAAGAAATACGTTTTTTGATCTCCAAGGCCATTTGTTGAGCCCAGTGTAGAGGTGCTTTTTGTTTTTTTTGCTTTTTTTCAGCCATGACGATGAGATCCACTTAGGGTTCTGTGCGGGGCGATTTAACCGGGAATCCCTCTTTGACAATTCACTCATAAGGAGATTTGTGAAAAATGGATATAAATGTCTTGTTTGCAAGATTAGGTCCTCTCATAGATTGACCCCCGCAATGCGTTTACTTTCAGGCGTTTTTAAGCTTAATTAGGATGATGGATCATGTCCACAACAGAGCAAAAAGGGACAGCAGAAGAAACTAAGACGTCACCTCAAGCTAGTGACAAGACTGCTACCAGCAAAGGGTCATCAGAAGCCAAGAAGAAGGCGAGTGCTAAAACTGCAACCCCAAAAACTGAGAAGACTGAAGTGAAATCATCTTCATCAGCCAAAACCAAGGCGGTGCCTGCAGCTAAAAAAACAGGTGCTAAAAAAGTAGCGGCTAAAAAGACAGCAACAAAGAAAAGCGCAGCAAAGACTAAAGAAAACCAAGGAAAAGTAAGTAAATCTACAGTGACAAGTTCAAAGACTGGCGTTAAAGCCAAAACAACAACGGCAAAGAAGAAAGCGACTGCAAGTGCTGCTAAAAAATCTAGTACTAAAAAAGCTAGTGCAACAGCAGGTAGCGAAGAAGCGAAAATATCGGCTCCTGAGGAAAAAACAACAGCTAAAGCTAGTCAAACAGTCGACACAGAAGCAGGTACTGTAGAAGAGGATGTGAGTACAGAAGTTAAAGCGAAAGCTCCTGCTCGAAAGACAGGCTTGAAAGTCAGAAAGACTGCAAGTAAAAAAGAGTCTGCTGAAAAAGTGCCGGCCAAGAAAAAAACGACAAAGAAGCAAAGTGCTACAGCAGAAGCTCAAACTGAAGATTCGCCCGAAAAAGCTCCCTCATCAGATGCTTCACCTGAAGCTGAGGAAGCGAGTGTGACTGAAGAAGCCCCTCAAGTAAAAGCTAGAACAGGCCTAAAAAGAGCTGGCGTAAAAGCTAAAGCAGCGAAAGCAACATCTCCTAAGGTCCTGAAAAAAGCTGATGAGGCTGCAGGTGCTAAAGACTCCGATGAGAAAAATGCTGAACAGGAAAAAAGTGAAGAAAGCGAGGCTGAAGCCGCGCCTGTAAAAAGAACCGGCCTGAAAACCAGAGCCAGTGCAGCGAAAAAAGCTCCCAAAAAACCTAAAGTAAAAGCTCGATCAAAAGAGGCTGGTGAGGAGCAAACTGACTCTGTAGAGCCAGCGAAAAAAGCGGAAGGAAGCCAAGAGAAGGCTGATGGTGAAGGCGTTGATGAAAGCAAAAAAGCAAGCACGCCTAAAAAAGGGCTTAAGAAAACTGCTGCAAAGAAAAGTGCTAAAGTTACTGAGGCGGCTACGGAAGAGAGTAGCGTTGAAAAAGAAGACGCCTCTGCTGAAAAAGAAGCTGATGTTAAGAAAGAGACTCCAGCCAAAAGAGTCATTAATGAGAATATGCGTCTCTGTTATCGTTGTTTTCAGCCTTTTGAGCCACTAGGCGAAGAATACCTTTGTCTAAACTGCGAAGGTCCAGCTGGGAATCGTTTTTCCCAACTCTTTGGTGACGAAGACCCTTATAGTCCTCAACCAACTATCCGCTCAAATAAAATTGCCCGCATCATTCCTCGAAAGAATATGAAAGTAAAAGAGGAAGCAGAGGGTGAAGGCACTATGGAAGATGATTGGTAGACAAGGCCTTGCCCATAGTGGGCATGGTGAAGATTAAAAGGACAACGTTGAAATACCCTGATCAACTGACTGTTCCTGTGAAGGCCTGCAAGAACCCCCTTAACGCTAGGGTTCCTGGTTCAAAAAGTTTAACCAACCGAGCTCTCATCGCTGCAGCCCTGTGCTTGGAGGATGTCGAGTTAAAAGGCCCCTTAAAAAGCGAAGACACAGAACTCGCTTTTGAGGCCTTAGCTAAACTAGGCGTCTGTATTGAATGTGATAATGACTCATGGCATGTTAAAGGGGGAGGGTTAAAAAGTATCCAGCCAAATACTCAGCTTTATTTAGGTAATGCTGGAACGGCTGTTCGTTTTTTGACTTCTGTTCTGAGTACTAAAAACTTACAATGCTCTGTCACTGGAAGTGAACGTATGCTGGAACGACCTATTGAACTTTTAACCGGGGCTTTGAATGATTTAGGCGCCAATATTCAAAGTGATAATAAAAATGGTTGCTTGCCATTAACCATTCTTCCTTCAGTTCTTAAAGGGGGAGAGGTTTCCATCTCGGGCAAAGTTAGTAGTCAGTACTTCTCAGGTTTAATGATGGCTGCCCCTTTGGCGCTTAATAAAAGTGTTATAAAGGTGAGTGATAAATGGTTGAGTCTGCCTTATATAGAGATGACTCATAAAATGCTCCAGTCATTTGGCCTAGAGATGGAACTTGGCGCCGATACTATTTCTATTCCGGGAGGTCAGCAATACTCGAGTCCGGGGACTTATTCCATTGAACCAGATGCCACAGCTGCAACTTACCCTTTAGCTCTGGGTGTGTTACATGGGACTCCCGTAAGCCTTGAGGGCTTGGGCGCTCAATCACTACAGGGCGATGTGCGCTTTGCTGAGGTGATGGAAATGATGGGTTGTGAGCTTAGCTGGGCTAAACAAAAGATCAGCTTGAATCCTCCTGAGAGATTAAAATCCATTGAAACTGACCTTAATGATATACCTGACGCAGCCATGACGATTGTAACATTGGCTTGTGTGGCTGAAGGGGTGAGTCGATTCACTGGGCTGAGTAATTTAGCTTTTAAAGAATGTGACCGCTTAAAAGCCTTAGAGTGCGAACTCAATAAAATGGGCGCCAAAGTTCAGGCAAATGCCGATGGTTTTGTTATTGAAGGTGTGCCCATCAAGGAATTAAAAGGGGCGGAGATTCATACCTATGACGATCACCGTATGGCCATGTGCCTGGCTTTACTCGGGACAATTGTTCCTGATACTGTGATTTATGATCCTTCGTGTGTGAAGAAAACTTATCCCAATTTCTGGGATGATTTGACTAATTGGCTGAATTAGCCCATTCTATCCCAGAAGAACAAAAAAAAGA
>JADGBV010000223.1 GCA_015231345.1 Planctomycetota bacterium | reverse complement strand
AACAAAGAAGAGCGGAAAGCGAGGTATTATGAAGACCGCTACCGCATAGAAAGCCCTGAACAAATCTGCACAGATGACATTATGATATGTCCCGTAAATATCACCTACTACCCCATTAGGCCAGACAAAACCTTCATCAATTCTTTAGTGAATTACTTTGTTAAAGATATGCCTGAACGCTTGGAGGAAGAAATAAGAGTTGAAGGACAGATATTTTTTTCCGAAACTGATATTAGTGTCTATTTTGATGAACCTATTGCAATGGGTACTTATTTAGACAACATTATGCCTGTCACACGACTCATGCTTCCTTTTGTAAGCACCAAAAAACGAAACGACCTTATCTTCTTTCTTGAGAAGAAAAAGTTAACCCGTAAGTTTATGAAGTCCATTTACACCAATGTGGCTGTGAATATTGACCATCTTTTTTGCGCATGCATTAGGCACTGCACCCATAAACAACTTGATGAAGAAAATCTTAAGCGTATGATATACCTATGCGCAGATAAGCTCCACCGCATAAAAGAAAGGCGCTCTCACCCAACACTCAGAGCTGGACTTCTTGAACTTATTTCTCATAAAAAGCACAAACCTTATGAAGAGATCTTTAAATTAGCTCTGAAAGAATGTGCCATTGCGAAAAAAGACAACAAATTATACCTAACTGCCAAGGGCATTAGAGAAAAGAAAGCTTTACACAGCTATAGACTCAGAAGACTCGTTAATGTATTTTCAAATGAAGTCGAACCACTCACTTTATTGATGAAAGAGATTAAGACCATCACTCATTTAACAGATAAGAATCTTAAATCCCAGCTTGTACAAACTTTAATTCAGCAAGATTTAGAAGAATACGAGAGGGATTATCTAAAGTATTTCACTCCAAATATCTCACATAGCAAAGATATAGGACAACCTTTCTTTTTAGATGGAAAGGATAATAATATCGGTATTGTATTATGTCATGGCTATATGGCAGCACCCAAAGAGGTGGAAGATTTCGCCATCTACCTCCATCAATTAGGCTATTCAGTTTATTGCCCTCGGATGGTCGGGCATGGCACCGCACCCCAGAATTTAAAAGATGTTAGCCATGAAGACTGGATTAAATCTTACGAACGAGGGATTGCAATCATATCTAATCATTGTAAACATACCTATGCAGCCGGATTTTCCGCAGGAGGCTTACTAGCCTTATACACGGCTTCATTTAGGAACCAAAACCTTCAAGGAATCATTAGCATCAACACTCCCTTAAAACTAAGAGACCTCAAAAATAAACTTGTACCTGCAGCTGCAGTATGGAATGCCTTCCTCGAAAAGATACACATCGATAAAGGAAAAATTGATTTCGTCAGTAATCAATCTGAAAACCCTCATATTAACTACAATCAAAATTACATCCACGGCATCCATGAATTGCAAAAAATGATTGATGCCTGCTTAGCCCAACTGAGCGAAATCACTCTACCCACTTTAATTCTTCAAAGCAAAAAAGATCCCGTCGTACATCCCGATAGTGCAAAAACTATTCATGATAAACTATCATCCAAGAAAAAGGAAATAGAATACACATCTCATGAAAACCATATTATCATCAAAGGCAAAGACTCCTTTCCAGTCTTCCAAAGAGTTGTGCAATTTATGGAAAGACACAGTGTCAACGATTAATCAATAGAGTATAAACATGCAAGAATTACCCAAAAAACTAAAGAAATACCTGCAAAAGCTTGATCATGATAAAGCAAATGAGGCTAAAGAGCTTTTTTTCACTTACCTAAATCTTGCCGAAGAGAATCAATTTCAAAGCCCTCGTTTCTGGGCTATGAGGCAAGTATTAAGTGAACGAAGCGAACAACAAGTTATGTCTAAAGCGAATAAACGAATACGAAAAAATCACTCTTCTAAATCAGATCCTGGGCCAGACTCCTAATCGGGCAAAGCTTCCTTTTCTGACTGAGCTTCCAATCTCTTTTCATATTTAGGCCAAAACTTCGTCGGAGGCATCAGACCTTCAGGTATATCACCTACCGCAGTAATACTTTCAGATAATTTTATATAGAGCAGCCCCGTTTCAATTCGCTCAGGATTAAAGCATAAGGATTGAATAGCCTTTTCAGTTAAAGGTGTGATATCAGTTATATTTGTACCTTGAATAAAGACCTTTTCAAGTGGACTCTGTGAAAAACACTCCAAAGACTTCATGGCATGATTATGGGCAAGGTCGAGATTCTTTATGCTTGAAAAGTCAGCAAGTTGAAATTTACCATTAAATTCCTCTATATTTCTATAAATTAAAGTATGCAAGGGCGCATTCGCCAAAACAGTCAATTTACGAATTCGAGTTTCGGAAATATCTACTTCCAGGAGAGGGTGATTATTTAAAGGCCAAAGTTGCTTAACATTCGTTCGCGCACATGAAAACACCTCCAATTTCTCACGGATTAATGGTTCTAGTTCAGACACAAAGGACCCAGATATATCAAGCTCCTTCAAACCCATCCCCTGTACACCTTCTAATGACGAAATATGAGAATCCACCAGACTCAAAGAGTGAAGTTGAATGCCTTTCAAAAAGCTTAAATCATCGACTCCAGTTACTTCATTCAAGTTCAAACGCCAAAAGCCCAAATCGTCAACAGTAAGAGCATTGCCATAACTTGGCAAGCTAGCTTCTATTTTCTTACGCCAAAGCATAACCGTTTTCTCTTTATCTAATTTCTCAGCCTGTACCAATTGATACATATCATGTTTCAAATAAACAGACATGATACGCTCATCTATATCTTTATCTTCACTCTGAGTTGAGTCCTGACACAAAGCCTGCAAGTCCTTTTTAATCGGATTATCCTCAGCAGTGATCTGGCTTAGATAATTATCTGCCATCAAAAAATCCTTCTTAGCGACATATAGAGCAGAGAGTCTAAGGCAGGCATCCAAATTAGTCGGATCAAGCTCCAAGACCTTTAGGGAAAGGGAACTTAACAATTCCAGATCCCTTTCCAGTAAAGCCCGGTCAGCTTGACGGTTCAAACTAACAGTTTCTAGGGCTTTTTCATTAGATTCTTTTTCTGCATTCAGTTCCATAGACAGCTTTTCATATTCAGCTTTTTGCTTTTCCACCTCTTGCTCAAGCTCAGTTTTGCTCATTTCATATTCTGAAATTTTTAAGTCCTTCACATCGAGTTCTTCATTTGCTTTCACGACTCTCGATAAAGTCTCATCAGCCAAAGCCAAAGCATCATCACGAGCTTGAGTAATTTCAGTCAATATCATTTCCTGCTCCCACGAAGACTGGGTTTTACCCACAAAATATACCAAGCCCCCTAATAGTGATATGAGAGAAATAATCACGCAAAAAGCTGCGATCTTATTATTTTTTACGATATTAGTCATAATTTGCATATGGCTCACCTCAGTTGCAGAGACATAATGACCTACACTAAAAAGTTGTAAGTCACTAACCAAGTCGGGAATCGACTGGTAGCGATCACGGGGGGAGCAGCGCAAAGCTTTAAGAACAATAAGCTCGAGGTCTTTGCTCACATTATGATTCAACTGCCTAGGCCTTATGGGCACATGCTTTTGTAAGGTATTAGCATCAACCAAAATATTACCCGTCGTATAGAAGTGCCTTTGCCCGGTGAGCATTTGATACAATATGGCCCCCATACTAAAGATATCGGAGAGCTCATTCACCTCGACACTGGACCTAGCCTGTTCCGGGGACATATACTCTATGGTCCCCAGTATTTGCCCCGAAATAGACACAGACACTGCCTCTTGAACCTCCCCTTCCATTTTCGCTAAACCGAAGTCCATCAAGACAGGTTCACCATTTTTTCTCAGCATAATATTCGCTGGTTTCAAGTCCCTATGCAAGACCCCTTTTTCATGAGCAAACTGCACAGACTCGCAGCAGCGAATCACAAGTTGCATGGTCTGATCAAGAGGGAGCACACGGTATTTTTTCTTTTTCTTAGCTCCACTTACAGAGCTATTCTCATCACTAACAGCATTAACTTTCATTGACTTTGAGGCATAGATATCATTCACCAGCTCAGCAAAACTTCTATTCTTTCCTACTTTCGTCCTTTTTGCTGACTGAGCAGAAGAACTGAAGCTAGGGTTTAAAACCTCCGATAGGGAAACGCCCTCGATATATTCCATGGCAATATATGAAGTATGATCATATTCCCCTACTTCGTGAATTCTACAAATATTACGATGCTGTAGTTTCGCCATAATGCCAGCTTCTCTTTTGAAACGCTTAATCTGCTTGGCATTTGCATCATTTCCCGACAACATGATTTTGATGGCAAGAGTATTACCAAAATTATCTTTAGCTTTCCAAACCTCACCCATGCCACCTTTGCCTAAGAGCTCAAGCAAGCGGTATTTTCCAAAAATTCTTTCACATGAATTATCGGCGACTTCTTCTTTTAAACTCAGTTTTTCATTAATCTTTTGGGTCACAACGGATATGACAGAAAGAGGTCTATCAACGCCCTTCACTTTCACAGCATACAGGTAGGCGAAGCGAAACATCCACTTTTCAGGTTGAGAACTCAAAGAGGGGCCAATTTCGATTATTTTATTCTTATATTTAGAAGATAAGGGGTAAAGCCCCTGAACTTTATTACCTTTAAAGTCACCCATGGTGTCCTCAGAACTTCTTGATTCAATGGATTCCCAGCCTTGAGGCAAATCCTCCAAAACGGTTTTAAGAGTTGTTTCAGTGAGAACAATCTCCCCTCCCCTTGCCGCTCCACAAATACGAGCAGCGATATTCACTGAAGAACCAATAACAGTATAATCTTGACGTGCCAAGCACCCCATATTGCCCACAACCATTTCACCTGAATTAATGCCGATACCACAATCAGGCATAATTTTGCCGAATCGAGCAAAACTTTTTTGCAAAGCCTTTAAATTCAACATTTGATCACAAGCCGTTTTGATGGAACGTAAAGCATGATCTTTATAGTATTTTGGGGCTCCATAAAGAGCCATCACAGCATCACCTACGATTTTATCGACAGTACCATTATTTGAGTGAATCGCATGAATAATATCTTCTAAATAAGCGTTCATGGTCGTTCTCACTTCTTCGGGCTTAAGTTTTTCACTCATAGCAGTGAAGTCCCTTAAGTCCGTAAAACTCACACTCATGAATCGACGCTCTGGATACTTAAAGGTCGACAAATCCTCATCAGACATCTTGGTGAGGTCCATGGATATATATTGCTGCACGTAAGTTTTAAACTTAAGCTCAGTCGTCACATCCTGAAAAACCACATCCATGCCATTTTCTGAAGCAGTGACTTTGACTTCAAAATCACGCCCTTGTTTATCTTTTGCGACAGCGGAAGTTACCCCTTTAGGACCAGGCTTACGAATGAGTTTAAATAAACCTGGGGCCATAATCTTTTTCAGAATTTCAAGATTATGATTAATTACATCACTTTTCTTAATATTGAAGTTCTGACAAAAAGGAGTATTCACATATTTAATGATCCCTTCTTGATTCAAACGAAGAATCCAAGTATCCAAACCACCAATAGACATGGCTGCACTTGGATCATTTACATTAGTGACGGGCTGAGAAGATTCATTATTAGAATGAGCTTCATGAAGCTCATTAGGAGGGGTCGATTTAGTTTCTGAAATATTCGATTTGGCTTGGGAACTTTCATCACGTCCACCCTCACTTGCTTGCGAATTCACACGCTTCGAGACAGAACTAGGCGATTTCTTGGTTTGACTGGCTGACTTTATGCTATGAGCTTGGGGGGTCGCTTTCAGTCTTTTGCTAGGAAGTGTCGGTTTCGCTTTTTTAGCTTGCTCTGGGGAGTTGGCAGCCTGAGTCTCAGTTGATGACTGCGAATCTTTTTGCTTTGCTAAACGCTTTGACACTCCACCTAGTGGGTTTTTTTTCAATCTACCAGATGAACCACTAGGGGAATTGTTCTTATTGACCAAACGCCCAGAAGAAGGACCCGCAGCAGTTTGTTTTTTTCCTAAGCGCCCCGATGTAGAGCTGCCTGTGGTCTGTTTTTTCCCTAGGCGACCAGAAGTGGCACTACCAATTTTTGCTCCGCCCTTGTTAGCGCCACCAAGCTTTAGCGATTTTGTGCGCCCTGAAGTTTGCCCTGTTTTTTTAGAGTTAACCTGCTTTTTCTGCCCAGCTGAACTTTCAGCGCCAAGACTAGGCCTTTCAACCGCTCTAGAAGGCAAGTCTTCAATAAGAGATTCTTCTCTAACGACAACTTCAGATGCTTTAATTTGATGACCACATAAATTACATTTTACATCAACCGCTGGCTTAGTTTGAGCGGAAAATTCAGCCCAGCAATTTGGGCATACGATGATTTGTTGAGTCTCAGACAAAAGGTGAATTTTCTGGATCGCTCATTTTAATGGTAACTCAAAAAAAAAAAGAAATAAAAAAATTTATAAGACTATCAAGTGCCCCCAAAAGCCCTCCTATAGTC
>JADGBV010000222.1 GCA_015231345.1 Planctomycetota bacterium | reverse complement strand
CGAACAAACTGGAGTTTTGGATAATGCTCTTACTCTCATGGAGCTTTCCAATCAGGCTGATCAATTTTGGAATCTAGATAAGGTCAGAGACTTTTTCTTCCGCGAGACTCAAGGTAATGTTTTTGAATTAGCTGATGCTTTAGCGAATCAGGACCTCAAAAAGAGCCTTTCTATGATGCAATGGTTTTTTTCTCGGGGTATAAAGGTTGTAGAATTAATTGGTGGCTTGCGTAATCAATTCAGAAAATTATTGATGCTCAAACTCAATCAAGGCAAGTGGAGTAAGGAAGAACTGGTGAAAAAACTAGGCATGCATTCTTTTTATTTTGATAAAACCATGCGCCAATCCAAGCTCTTCACCCTGCCAAGATTGAAGAAAATTTATACAGAGCTATACAATCTTGATCGTGATTCTAAAATGCTCTCAGATCGAGAAGAAGATCTATTTGAAATGTTCATTCTGAGGTTGTTTTTTAGTAGCTGATGGAATCAAAAAATCAAAAACAAGACGAGTCAGCCACACCTGAAGCCATTAGTGTGGACGATTGGGTGCTGGATGATAAGCCTCAACAACCTGAAAGTAAGGTTACCAAAGTTGTAGATACGAGGGAAGACGAACCTCAGCCTATCAGTTTGGACGAATGGAGCGTTGAACCCGTTAGTTTGGGTGATTGGAATGTGGATGATGACCCTGATGATGTGCGTATCCCCACGGAAACTGTTGTTGTTAATGATATAAAGACACAAGATCTCAGTACTGTTGAAGAGTTTGAGAAGGACGAATCCAGTCGAGCTAAGCCTGTATTTGACGAAGGCGAAAGCATTGCTTATAGCGATGAAGCCGAAGCTGAGCCTGAGTTTGGTGATGGCGATGAAGAAGTAGAAACAGTCGTTGCAGAGACTGATTCAGCTAACGAGGCAGAGCTTGAAAAGAAAACTGAGCCAACAAAAACTGAAGAAGAGCCCGATGATAGTGAGGTTTTGATTGAAGAAGGCCCAGAAATTGAGCTGGACTTAAATGATGAATCTGAAACGGATATTGAAGAAGTGGATGCGTCTGCTGAGACAGAAATGGGCTTTGATGTCGGTTTGGAGCTTGAAATAGGCTCAGAAGATACGATTAGGCTAGACCTAGAATCTGAGACAGATATCACAGATATCAAAGAAGTTGCAGAGGAAGTCCCTGAAGCTGAAGAATCTACTGAGGAAGTCCCTGAAGCTGAAGAGCAAGAGCTTGTTGCTGAGGCAGGTGAAGCACCTGAAGTGGAGCTTGAAGACGTTGTAGATCCGGAAGAATCTGCAGAGATTGAGGTTGAGTCAGTTGTTAGGTTTAGTGATTCGCCTGAAGAAACCCAGCAATTCTTTGAATCCCCCGATGATGGCTTTGGCCCTCCGCCTAAACCAGAGGATGTTATTGATAGCGCTATTGAAGAGGCTGAAGAAGAAGCTGAAGAAGAAGCTGAAGAAGAAGCTGAAGAAGAAGGGGCCGAACTTGAAATTGACTTGGGCGAAGACGATGACCTGGAAGTTGATTTAGGGGACTCAGCAGAGTTGGATATCTCAATTGATCCAGAAGAGCCTACAGATGTCGAAGAATCCGCCGAACTTGAAGAACCTGCCGATGTCGAAGAATCGGCCGAACTTGAAGAACCTGCCGATGTCGAAGAATCGGCCGAACCTGAAGAGTCCATCGAAGCCGAAGTCCTTATCGACGCTGAAGAATCCGCCGATCCAGAAGAGCCCATCGAAGATGGCGAAGATCCCGCCGAAGCAGAAGAATTAGAACCAGAATACGACCTAGAGGCTGCCGATAGTGAACCTGAGGTAGCTATTCCAGAGCCTCAGACTTTAATGATTCTCCAGCCAGATCAGGCTCATTCGGCATCAATGCCAGAGTCTGAGCATAAGCCAGACTTGGTGATGACCACCAATGAAGATTTGGCTTTGCAGCCTGTAGCTCTTTGTGAATCAGACTTAGCCAGTCAACATCAACCGCCCATTTTGCGTTTAGCTGAGACTCACTTAAGGTCCAATAGCCAATTAGAAGTGCTTCGCTTAGGTGATCACGATTTGGCGGAAAACCACCGAGTAGTTTATGAATTAGAACTCGACTTCTTTGAGCAAAATGGCATAGAACAAGATGAATATGGTGTCATACTTCTCAAGCCAGAAGATCTAGTCGATGCCAGCGTATTAGAAGAGCCTACTAAGGGCAAAGGTTTTCAAAGAGGTTCAAGGGTCAAACGAGCTGAGGAAAGTAAACTCACCGATGCTAATATTATCAAATGGAGTTCTTGGGTCATTATTGGCGTTATTGTCTTGGTGCCCGTTATCTATTACTGGAAATACTCTTGGATAACAGTTTCTGATACGCGTTATGAAAAGCTACAAGAAGAAACAGCTTTCTTTGACTGGTACCGTGAAACAATGTTTATGTACCGAACGGAAGATAGTAGTATGAGTCGTTGGTATGGTCGTCAGTTATTAACTCCTTCTGCCTACGAGGAAGCGGTTACTGACAAAGGCTTCTTCTCTTTTTTCCTCTATGAAGACTCGGGGAGTGAAACACTAGGGGATGATTATCAATAACGCCTACTTTTTAAAGCGGCTTCATTGCCTCTTTAATTTCTTTATTCCCTTTTATCTCTTTGTACAGATTGGTTCAGGCTATGAAATGTTGCCTGACCTCTATGTTGATGAAAAGGATAATCAATCCAGCAAATCTCAGCTTGATTTTAAGCAGCAAACGCAAAAGTCCTTAGATTCGGCTATAATAAAGTCTTTAGAGTCGACTTTAAACCTGCCCAAGCAGCTTTCTAATCAAACGACCATGCCTTTGCTTAAGCAGCTTACCAATCAAGCTGCTCTTCCCATATCTGAGCAGGCTTTAAAAGATGCTGGCCTTGATATGAACCCTGGCCTAAACATAGAGCCTAGCTTAAGTTCAGAGGGCACTCAATTAAAAGGGCCCACACTACCAATTAAAGCAATTACAGACGCCCCTACCCCTTTGCGTCTTGCTGATCCAAAAGCGAGCAAGACTTTGGCTGACCTAGAACTCTCCTTGAATGATTTTGTAGGTTTGTCCGAAATTGAGAAATTACGCCTCCAATCCTTGATTCAGGAAATGAGATCGAAGTATGATGACTCATACCTAACTTGGAAAAGCATTAAAGGGTATCAGCATAAAAATTGGTTTAAGATGCGTGAGCTTTTCTTAGCTGATAAACTGGGTTTGGAAGAAGATCGTGAACAGTTAGCTGAGGATTTATACGACCGCTACTTCAGAAAGTCTTTCAATATTAAAAAAATTGAATTTTGTACAGGAGTGCAAGGTTTTGGCAATTATACTCCATTAAGTTCTAAAGACTTAGCTGCTAATCAGAAAGTGATGGTTTATGTGGAGCTTGAAGGCTTAAGTCAGGATTTAAAGCATAGCGATTTTTACTCATCTACGTGCAGGGCGAGCTTTAATATTGTGGATGAAAAAAGTTCACTTACAGTTTATAGTCAGATTATAGAGCAAGATTTCCAGTATAAATCCCGCTCCAAACTTAATGATTACTTTATTTGGTTTCTTTGGAAAGCACAGATAAATCGTGGGCAATATAAATTCGTGCTTAAAATTGAAGACTTAGGCAGTTCTGAGAGCCAAGAGAAAGAGAAAAGCTTTTGGCTTAAATGATTTCAGGTGTTTTATAGATTAATAGAACTGCTAGCTCTTATAATGTGAAAAAATCAATAATCATTCTAGTCGTATTTGGTGCTTCGACAGAAAAGACGAAGAAGAGTTTAGTTCTCATAGAAAACCTTTGCCGCCAGAGATTCCCCCATTCTGAAATCTCTTGGGCTTATACTTCTAAAGCCATAAGAGCTCGCTTATTAGAACGAAAGATTAAAGTTCACTCACCTAAGCAGGCTGTGGAGCACTATGCAGCGCAGGGCCATAAACGAATTCTTATCCAGTCTCTGCAGGTAATACCTGGTATTGAATTTGAAGAATTAAGCGAGGGCCTTAATGAAATGCAAGAAACTTACCCTGAATGTGAGCTTTTACTAGGGCGCCCTCTCCTTGGAGAAGAATCCGATTTACATCAAGTCTCTGAATTATTATTAAAAGAGCAATCTCCAAAACTCCACACTACAGATCACTTAATTTACATTGGACATGGTTCCCCTCACCGCAACTCTAAATATTACCATCAACTTGGCCAGATTCTAGCGCAAAAGAACCCAAAAGTGCAAGTTGCCACGTTGGAGTCCAGCCCTTCTTATGAAGATGTCCTTAGGAACCTATCCCAATTGGACTCGGGAAAAAAGGTGATCTTGCACCCTTTGATGTCATTGGCGGGTTATCATACTACTAAAGATATAGCAGGTAATGATGATTCATCATGGGTGAGCCGTCTAGAAACACAAGGCTATAATGTTCAGCCTATCCAGAAAGGATTGTTAGAATATGAGTCATTCTGTCAATTGTGGCTTGATCATGCTCAAGATGCATTAGGGTGAAGATATTACTACAACCAGCTTCACGCACCCTGTAACTTTGTCTACAGAACAAGACGATTTTCAAGCAACCTACCCTATTAATTTACTGCTTAAAGCTATGCCGTGTTTAGTTGTGGGTGGAGGTCAAGTTGCTGCTCGAAAAGTTCAAGGCCTTATTGCTGCAGGAGCTAAAGTAACGGTGTTAAGTCCAGTTTTGGCTGAAGCAATGAGTCCTTACATTGGCGACATTAATTATTTGCCGCAAGCTTATGGTGATTTCTCTGGTGACTTGGCAGGCTTTTGGCTCGTTTTTGCGGCGACTTCTGATGAAGCTGTGAATAAAAAGATCACAGAGGAATGCAATGCAATAAAAGTTTTTTGTTGTGCGGTTGATGAGAACTGGAAAAAAGGCGGTTTTATTAGCCCAGCCACGATTCGCAAGGGTGGTTTTACCATTGGCATTTCTACAGAAGGCAAGGATTGTGTCAAATCTAAGGAGATGAAAGAAAAAATGATGAAATTGATCGATTTAGCTCATACTTAACTTTCACTACTGAATACTCTAAAATACGACCACCTTTGAAACTCTTTTTCCCACCAGAATACTCTGAAGCCTACCTCCAATTAGAGCTTTTATTGAAACGAATTTCTTTGCCTATTGAAGGAATTCATGTCTCTCTATCCGACTGTATAGAGACTGCCCAGAATGAAAAAGCAATTTATTTAGCGCCCCTTCCCTCACTCGAAGGTTGCGCCAAGTTTGCTGAATGGGAATGGTTTGCTCTGAACGAAGAAGTGGCTCTTTTCTTTCCGGAAGACAATGCATGCTTTAAACTTATTCGAAAGTATTACTCGAACCCTGTCATTTTTGCTGGAGCTGGACCTGGTGACCCTGACCTGGTGACTTTGGCTAGCATAAAATCATTGGAAGAGTGTGATGTTTGCCTTTACGATGCTTTAGGCTGCAAGCATCTGATCAAGTATTTGCCAAAGCATGCCCAAGCTGTTTATGTGGGTAAAAGGTCAAAAAACCATAGTACTCAGCAAGAAGAAATTTGCCGCTTAATTGCCTATTATGTCCGCTGCGGCAAGAAAGTTGTACGCTTAAAAGGAGGCGACCCAGGTATTTTTGGGCGTTTGGCTGAAGAAATAGATACAATGGATACTTTAGAGTGCCCTTTTAGAGTGATTCCGGGTATTACCTCAATGTCTGCAGCCACTACGGGTACGGGTCTGATGTTGACTAGGCGTGGCCTTTCCAGAGGTTTTCTGGCAGCCACTCCAAGAATTGCTGGTAATACTGAATTTAAAATCCCAAATAACGAAGAACTGCTGGCAATGCCCAGAATGTTTTTTATGAGTATTCTTAAATGCGCTGAACTTTCTGAGCAATTATTAGCTTCTGGTTTAAGCCCTGAGTGCGAAGTGACCTTAATACTCAATGCCAGCTCAGCAAATGAGAAAATTCTTAGTGCAACTCTGGAAACTCTACCTGACTTACAAAGTCAAATCAAATTGGGGATGCCGGGCTTAATTCTTGTAGGCAAAAATGCTTCTGCTCAATATATTTATAAAGATCACTCCTTACTTGAAGCCAAAGAGTTTTCGAGTGCTGATGAATTAGTGAAGAAGGAAGTCTTGCGCTTGGGAGGCAGAGTGAATGCTGAGGAAGGTGAATTGGTTAAGTCAGTTGCTGATTTTCAGTGCTATTGTGAAGGTATTATCCAAGAGAAACTGGGAGCAGAAGAGTCTCAAGACTAAACTGCCCTACTTCTGCATTAACTGAGCCCCTAGATATCTATTACTTCCAAACCAGCTTTTTCAGCAAGTGACCGTTGCCTCTTATCATAGGAGACAAAAGACTCTACTCCAATAAGTAATGCTGCAGACACATGGAATATATCAAATGTCCGGCAATCCAGTTCGGTTGTATGATGGGTGAGATCGATGAAGCACGCCATCAATGCCTGTTGTTCCAGTGCTGGCTGGTAGTATTGCCCTTTTAGTTTTCTTGCCCTGAATAA
>JADGBV010000221.1 GCA_015231345.1 Planctomycetota bacterium | reverse complement strand
GGTTGAATATAGGTTTAGACAAATAGTATGTTCTTGAGTTTGTCTGCGGATGGAGATAATTACCAGATGTTAAGCAGAATAAAATGAAATCAAGTTCTGCATTCATATCCATAGGCTGTGACGAAAGTTCACGGAACATGGGTATAAACGATTCTTGTATTCCGGCTATATTTTTGTGCTCGTATGCTGATATGACTGTGTCTAAGGTGGGTTGTGTCTGTTTTAGGGCTCGGTACTATTCGGGGGAGTTGGGGAGGTTTATTTCGAGGGGTCTTTATGAGGAGGATTATGAAATGCCAGAAGATCCAGGGCTCCTTAATATTATTGATGATGAAGGATGGCATGAAATTGTGGAACCAACAGCACGATGAGATTGTGCCTGAGAGTAATATCGGTAATATCCTGCTTTTTTCTAATTAATATAATTGCCTTTGCTCAGAGCAAGAGACAAATTGCATATGTTTTCGAGAATCCTCAGAGGGAATATGTACTCGAGGTATCTCGTATAAGTTATAGTCCTGAGGACAAGATATACTTCCTGAAAATGTGTTTGAAAGATAAATATGGAAATTCTCGTGTTTTTGTAATGCATAAAAAATGCTTTGGATACGGTTTTCATGATAGTTATTCAACTGAGCCGATAAGTGGTCCAGCATCACACTATGAAGGAGGTAAGTTTTTATTTGTAGAACCTAACAAGAAATCAAAGATGTTTGATATTAAATTTACTGTGCCTGATAATGTGGAGGATCCCAAAAACTTTTTTATATATATCTCGATTTCAGCTGTAGATAAGTTTAATCTGTCTTTGGCTAATCATATTCAGATTGGCAAAAAAACATTAGAGTTCCCATCACCTGCTTACAGAGTGATTGAGGTTAATAGTAATGCCTCTCCTCCAAAGTGTGGAACTCAAGGGAATGCTCAGCAGCAGCTCCCAGCCTCAAAGTCTGCTACCCAGCTTTCAACAAGCAAAAAGCTAAATAACCAACCATAACACTGTCTTCTGCTCCTTCCTCTTTCTTTATATTTGATTGGAGCAGAATATGTTTAATAAAAGTGGTGCCGATTTTCCTCTTGCATGATAATTCAGAGCCCGATACTGATCAAGATATGCATACGATAGAATCTAGCTCTACATTCATATCCTTAGGCTGTAACGAAAGCTGACACAGTATGGGTATAAACGATTCTTGCATTTTGACTGTATTTTATTGCTCGTATTATGATATAACTGAGTCTAAGGCCGATTGTGTCTATTTCAGGGCTCGGTACTATTCGGGGGAGTTGGGGAGGTTTGTTAGTAGGGATCCGTATATGACACCTCTGGATCCATGGATGATGGACTTGTTGGATTTAATTGGTGCTGGTGATAACTATCATGACGGAATGAATCTTTATCAGGGGTGTTTTGCTCCTAACTACTCGGATCCAAGTGGGATGGCATGTTGGATTACTTGGTCATGTACATTAAAGGGCAGTTTTGGAGATGATCCAGATAATGAAAAGTATTGTGAGTATGATTGTAAAGAAACTAATCGACAAACTGCAAGTGGAGGAACTAAAGTCTGTAGGGATATTAAGAAGCCCAAAGGAACATTGACTAGGAAATATTACAAACGACTTGTCGACACTATCCTAACTTTGGGCTGCCCTAATTGTAAGAAGACCCTAGATGATTTTAGAGAGCCTTATAATTTTAACCCTGACGATAACCTTCTCCCTAATGTTAACTATAAAACCTGCATTAATACTTGTGAGGGTGGAGATGATGCTGCCGGTACTATATGCAAGCTCCTAAAGGGGCCTGCAATGAAGGCTTGTAAAATAGCTGTTGATGCAGGTGAAGAATTATGTAAGACATATTGTGAGTCCTTTCAATATTAATATGAAGAGCCTGAAAAAAGTATTAGTTTTATTGGTGCTTATAGGAGTGCTGGCAATAACTTTTTACTATGTTCTTTCCTCTGACAAAAGAGGTCTAGAGCTAAGTGAGACTAGATATAATTACCCTTCAGGTGAAGTGCAGAGAATGGACTATAGTGACAATAAGGGTTTAGTGAAAAGTGTGCACTTTAATAATGAGGGAAATATTATCCACACAACTCATTGGTTGGATGAAAAAGTCCCAGTCGAGAGAATGTATGGAGAAGATGGGAAGATAAGATCGTTATTTACCTCATATAATTATTTTGCCGAAGGGTTAGCAGTAATTTTTGATGAAAACGGTGACGTGATCAGAGTCTTTGAGAATAAGGATGGGATAGAGCAAAAAGTATGGTGGACATCCACCTCAACCAACACCACCCTGCCTGATAGACCTTCTGATCCGATGGAAAAGTCCCCAACCTCCAACAAACCAAAAACTGAATAGCAACCCCTAACACTATCTTCTGCTCCTTTCTCTTTCTTTATATTTGATTGGGGCAGATGATATTAAATATAAGTAGGGGATGATTTCCTGCGTGGTAAACCTTCTGGTCCGATTGTAGCGAGCTAGCTTACGATCATTAAAATTGCCAAGTTTCAGCAGGAATGATAGGCTGATTTGTGGTCTTGGTATTTAACCTTTCCACAATTTTCCTTTGTCATGCACCCGGGGTCGGACAAAGATCATCGGTGTCCTGAAATTATCATAGATACTCTAGCATTGCAGCTGAGAAAGTGGGCATACAATCGATTAGCGGGGTCTTTTTTGTTAAAGAGAAATTCTCTTAGAAGCGCTATTATGCCCTCAAAAAAACGGCATTCCAAGAGCCATTTACCCATGTATTTATTGAGCAAAGTGTTTTGTTGTAACCATTTATCTTTGTCCGATCCTGGATGGTCTGGATGCTGGACTGGATGCTGGAGGACTTGGATGACTATGCTGGATGACTATCTTTGTCCGACCCTGGATGACTGGATGGGTGACTGAATGATATGGATGACTGGATGATTTGTTGTGAGCAAGGAGAATTGCAAAAGAATAATCCTTTAATGGAGCATATATGAACAATAAATTTGGTGTTAATTTGATATTCTTTGTTGTGGCATTATTCGTTCTTGTATATCAGAGGTATGGAAATGTGAATAGTGATGTTGAGAAGACTGTAAATGACTTCAATGTTGCTATCTCAGATAATATATCAAAGCTAATTGTTTATAGAGGGGACTATATAGGGGGAAATTCATTTGTGATTAGTAATAAGGAAGCAATAAGTAAATTCAAGGAGATAATCGACGCAAGGAAAGTAATTTCTTTAGGAAAGGTCAACACATATAATAAACTTAGTCTATATATTCCTGAATACCATATTGTGTTTAGAGTTAGAGACTGTGAAAAATATGAAGAGGCTATAGGGTCTATCGGATTTTACAATGTAAAGAACTCTACTTATTATCATAGTTGTCATTTTTTCAGCAACGGCTTAAAAAGCTGGATCAAAATTAACGTGTTGCGTGATAAACCTGTGTGGTAAACCTTCTGGTCCGATAAAAAAAACTAGATGAGGAGTAAATAAACTGTAGGAATTCAATGATTCTCCAATAATTCGTAAGGTTGTGTGGTAAACCTTCTGGTTCTATGGAAAAACCACATAAAGTAATAGAAAAACCATAGCTATAAATGAATCCAACGACTGTTTTTTGACAAAATACAAATATGATTGAATATGCCATATCGTATTTCAAAAATCAAATGCGCATAAGCCGTTTTTACATCATCAGAATTGCCCCCTTAAAGACTCTAATTCGTTCAGAGAATTCAATAAGTACTCATTTCACTTTTTGTTCGCTTGAAAACTACTCAACATCAATACTCGAACCTTCAGTTGAATTGAGTCGCATGTATTCATAATACTCGCTGTCAGTAAGGTTATCAATCTGATCATTCACTAGATATTTATTGCTGGAGCTAGCATGCTTTATTTGATATATGGCCAATAAAACAGCTTCCCTAACGTAATAGACCTTCTTATAATCACCATTACTAGTTCCCTTTGTGTAATAAGCATCATGTGTTCGTAAATTTTCAAGTAAATTCAATGCCTTCGTGGATCGCAAGTGGCCACAGTGAATGGCTCCTGTTTCAATTTCTCTGGGTTTTCGTGATCTAAGCTATACTATTGCTTTTGCTTCAATTTTCTTTCTTACTGTCTGCTTGGCCTCTAATCCGACATCAGCTAAAATTTCATGTGTTCTGAAGTCAATAAATAACTCCCTGCCTTTTCGCAGTCTTAAACAGATAAAAGATCTCCCCTTTGACTTAGCTGATTTTTCTGATGCATACTGATACACAGATATTGAGCTTTTGTACCAATGATCTCCGGCAGTTGAATGCAGATGATCGTCTCGTTTCAAACCGAGTTCGTTAGAAGTAAACAAGCTAGACTTGCCTGGAGTTCGCAAAAAAAAGATTTCCCCATTTTCATCGGGTTGTGAAAATGCCAAAGCAATAGAGGCTCCGATGCTGTAACGATACTCTTTAGGAGGAAGAGGACGTGTTGCGCTAACTTCAAATAAAAATATCAGTATAGAAAAAATAAGGCATGTTAGTTTCATCTTCAGCGGAACTTCTTGCTTAATTGTGGGCGGCAGGGAAATTGTATATCTTTTAATTTTTTCTGAACTCACTATTTACTAAAAACATAAATCCCCAATAATCTTTACTTCTTCTTAGCTTTTTTTACTTTTTTTGCTCTCCCATACTTCGAAGGAAAAAAACGAACTCTTTTTCCTTCGGCTTCAAAAAGGGCAACCATTTCTTTGGCCAAATCCGGTTGCTTTTTAATGAGGTTATTAAGTTCGGAGCGATCCTCGGCAATGTTATAGAGTTCCCACTTATCAAGAATACTTTTCTCTGGACCCATGACTTTTTTGCCCACTAGTTTCCAGTTTCCTCGACGAATGGCTCCATTTCCTTCATGCTCAAATAGAATATGGCGATTGTCCATAGTATCATCTCGAAAAACTGTGCTTAGTGATTTACCTTCCATGGGCTGAATAGCTGTTCCTGCTATGGTTATAGGGTATTGAGCTCCAGAGAGATCCACGGCTGTGGCCATGATGTCAACAAGGTGAGAGGGGGTGTGGCGAAATTCATTCTTTGCTTTAATGCCCTGAGGCCAATGGGCGACCAGTGATGTAGATATGCCACCTTCATGGACGAAATGTTTATACATACGAAAAGGGGTATTACAGACATTGGCCCATCCTTCTCCGTAGGCGATGTAGGTGTCTGCGGGGCCAGGCATGGCTTCCGGGCCGCCACGGGTTTTGTAGCCATCTCTTGATTGTGCAGGAATCATTTCAGTTTGAAGCTCCTCAGGCTTCATTGGAGCTAACTGAGGCTTGGATGCCCGTGCTCCTCCTATCATGTTTTTCTTTTTATTATTAACGGTTCGGCCGAGGCCTTCCTGGCAACCGCCGTTATCTTGCATAAATAGAATCAAAGTGTTGTCGTAGAGCTTATTATTTTTGAGATTATCTACAATACGCCCGATCCCCTTATCCATCACGCTTATCATGGCGGCGTAAGTCTGCATATTACGAATATCCCACTTCTTGTTTTTGACTTTGCTCCAATCTTTGACTTGGGGTGATAACTTGGCTTTTTTGTCGATGACTCCCAGCTCGAGCATTCGTTTATAACGTGCTTTGCGAATGGTTTCGAAACCTTCGTCGTAGACTCCATTATAACTATCGATATCCTCTTCTGGAGCGTGCATGGGCCAGTGGGCCGCAGTATAGGCTACATACATAAAGAATGGCTTGTCGGAATTATGTTCCTTGATGAAGCGGCAAGCTTGGTCGCTAATGGCATCGGTGTAGTAAAAACGTTCGGGTTTGTACTGGGGGTCAGCATAAGGGGATATAAAGTCGTTGTCGCGAGTCAAACTGTTAGGATCCCATAAACTTCCGGCACCGTGAATCGTGCCATAAAAGCGGTCAAAGCCCCTTTGTAGAGGCCAATTGTGTTTTGAAGCGTTAATCATGTCTTCGCCTTTGGGAACTGGTGTCACATGCCATTTACCTGATATGTAGTTCTTATAGCCTGCGGTTTTCAGCACTTCGGCGATGGTGGCACATTCGCGATTTAAATCTCCCTTGTAGCCTAGAAGATTATCATTCCCCATCATATGACCGATCCCTGCTTGATGAGGGTAAAGACCGGTGAGTAGACTGGCGCGGGTAGGGCAGCAGCGTCCTGTATTGTAAAATTGAGTAAAGCGAAGGCCTTCCTTAGCCAAGGAGTCAATATTAGGAGTGCGAATTTCACTACCATAACAGCCTAGGTCGGAATAACCAACATCGTCACAGAGAATAACGATAATATTGGGGCGGGGTGGTTGAGCTGTTGTCTTGGGGAGAATTATCAGGCCAGTAAGGAAAAATAGAAATCCCAAGCGTAACAGTGGATAGCCTAATTTTGTTATTTGGGAATAAACTGAATAGATTAAATTTGATAATTGCACTCCAATCCTCATAATAGAAATCCAAAGAATTATTATATTATTATTTTCCACCAATGGATAGTATCGATTTAGCATAAAT
>JADGBV010000220.1 GCA_015231345.1 Planctomycetota bacterium | reverse complement strand
ACGATGGCTCCAACAAACCCTCCAATAAGCCCTTCCCAGGATTTATTGGGGCTAATGCGGGGAATTAATTTATGACGACCTAGGCGTGATCCGGCAAAATAAGCACACGCATCGGAAAACTTACATGTAAAAACTGTTAAGAATAATAAGCCGGGGCCCCAGTATTTCGCTGCAGGCTTTAAGTGGTAAATGTGAAAAAAGTATGATCCCAGATAGGTTATATACATGAATCCCATGACGGTTAAGGCTATTTTAGCCATACCTTTTTCGTTTTTCTTATCAAAAGTTTGTAAGATAAAAACTCCTAGAATTCCCGTAATAGCTAGGGGTGTGAGTGCAAGAGTGTACTGGTTAGCAGCAAGGTAAAGGTAGAGTGCTGAAAACAATAAGGCCCAGCGAGAAAAACTTAAAGTCTCGCCTTTGTACAGGTTGTAGAACTCCCAGAGTGACCTGAGAATAATAATCATGCCTATGGAGTAGGCTAGGATCGGTGAATAAAAGATGGCTGCACTGACAACTGCAGTTGTCGGTAGTGCAATTTTCAGTCTCTTTTTGAGTCCCGCTCCCACGTATTATAAGCCTCCAAATCGTCGATCCCTGTTGATGAAATTTTCAGCCGCTTCTTGAAGGTGGTCTGGAGTGAAGTCTGGCCAAAATACATCGACAAAATAAAGTTCGGCATAGGAAAGTTGCCAGAGTAAATAATTACTCAACCTTTGCTCCCCTGCTGTTCGAATAAGCAGGTCCACTTCAGGCATGCCTTTTGTATAGAGATAATCGCTAAATATCTCCTCGTTAAGTTCTTCGATATGCCCTGGATTTTCTTGAGCCTGTAGGGCAAAGTTTTTACAAGCACGTAATATTTCATGACGAGAGCCATAATTCAGAGCCAAGCAAAGCACAATGCCGTCATTGTCCTGCAGGGCTTCTTTTGAATCCTCAAGTTGCTTTTGCACTTTTTTGTTAAAAGCTGTCGTATCACCGATCACTTTTAAGCGCACATTATCTTCATTTAATTGCTTTGTTTCGCTTTTTAAGAATTTCACAAGAAGGTTTTGTAAAAAACTCACTTCTGCTTTAGGCCTTTTCCAGTTTTCAGTGGAAAAGGCATAAAGAGTAAGCTGGTCCATATGGAGGTCGAATGCAGCTCTTAAGATTTCTCTTACTTGATTGCCGCCGCGCTCGTGACCCATGGAGCGAACTAATCCCTTCTTTTTGGCCCAGCGACCATTGCCATCCATAATGATGGCAACATGCTTTGGGCCATTTTCTTTCAAGGAAGGTTGACTCACAAGAGGATTGATTGCTCCCTGGAAGCTCCAATTGTGACAAGTTTAATAGGCAAGCCAGTAAGCTCTTCAACTTTAAGAATAAAGTTTTGCGCTGCTTGAGGAAGCTTATCGAAATCACGAATATCTTCGATGTTTTCTGTCCAACCAGGCATTTCTAGGTAAACAGGTTTGATTTTGTCTACATTGTCTGGGTTGTTGTGGAAAACGCGGTAATTGTCGCCATCATAATCGATACAGATTTTAATGGTTTCGTAACCACTTAAGACATCAAGTTTGGTCAATGCCAAGACGTTGATGCTAGAAGACTCGATGGCATATTTAAGAGCAGGAATATCTAACCAGCCGCAGCGACGTTTTCTTCCCGTTGTTGCGCCATATTCATGACCAGCGGTACGGAGGTCTTCGCCTTCTTGACCAAAAAGCTCTGTGGGGAAGGGACCTTCGCCAACTCGTGTACAATAAGCTTTGGTCACACCCCAAGCTTCATTCACTCTTTTTGGGTTAACACCACAACCAGCAAAAAGGCCGGTTAAGCTGGAGTTAGATGAAGTGACAAATGGGTAAGTTCCGTAGTCAATATCAAGCATGACTGATTGGGCACCTTCGAATAAGACTGATTTGTCTTTGTCGAGTCCATCATTAATAGTTTTAGGAACGTCACCAATGAAAGGAGTGATCCAGTTGGCAATTTCTTCCATTTCTTTCATGAGTTCATCAAGATCAACAGCTTTTTCATCGCCAAGCTTGGTCAGGAGTTCGTTTTGGATAGGTAAAATGGTCTCCAGTCTTTCTCTTAGGATGGCTAGGTTCAATAAAGAACCCACTTTAATTCCATGCCTTAGGGCTCTGTCTGAATAACAAGGTCCGATTCCTCGGCCTGTAGTGCCTAGTTTTGCGTCACCTTTAAGGTTTTCGTAGATTTTATCCAATGTTTTGTGATAAGGCATAACCAAGTGGCATCCCGCTGAAACTTTGATGCGAGATTCAATATTAGGCACTGTGCTTTTGAGGTTTTCAATTTCACCTTTAAAGCTCCAAACGTCTAAAACAACGCCAGGGCCAATCATGCACTTTACATTATCGTGCAATATTCCGGAGGGGATAAGATGAAATACATGCTTTTTGCCGTTTGCGACAACGGTATGCCCTGCATTGCTCCCTCCTTGAAAACGAACAACAAAGTCACTCGTTTCTGTTAAAAAATCGATGACGCGGGCCTTTCCCTCGTCACCCCATTGTAAGCCGACAACAGCTACACTATTTCCCATATTCTAGTTGTCTCTTTAAGTCTAAATAAAATGAGCCCCGGGAGTGTAATTTGGCTTGGATAACGTCAATTGACAAGGGATGACCTCCTTCAAAATGGCCGCCTTACTCATTTGGTTAATCCATGTCAGACGCCTATAAGAAAGCCCAGATCCTTATTGAAGCTCTGCCTTACTTCCAAGCTTTCGATGAGAAAATAGTGGTTGTAAAGCTGGGAGGCAATGCTATGAACGAAAGCAGCCTCTTTGACGACACGCTGCAAGATATCGTTTTTATGGAGCAAATTGGCATTAAGCCCATTTTGGTTCATGGCGGTGGGCCCTATATTTCTAAAAAATTAAAAGAGAATAATGTTGGGACCCAGTTTATTGAAGGCTTAAGGGTGACAGATCAAGCAACCCTTGGAGTGGTTGACGAAGTTTTTAAAGGAATTAATAAAGATATCTGCGATACCATAAATGCCAAAGGTGGCAAAGCCGTAAGTATTCATGGGGCTGACGATGGCATATTGACTGCTGAAAAGAAAACTCTACCAGGAAAACCCGATGTTGATCTGGGCTTCGTTGGTGATGTTTCTAGCGTTAAAATATTACGCCTCATAGAGCTTACTCAAAAAGGAATTGTGCCCGTGATTTCTCCTCTCGCCAGAGGAAAAGGCGGCCAAGCATTTAATGTGAATGCCGATATTGCTGCCGCAAAAATTGCCGAGGGCATCGATGCTGAGAAACTTGTCTTTATGAGTAATATTTCTGGGATTCTAAGAAATCCTGCTGACTCAAAAAGCCTACTGACCTCTCTCAACCCAGAACAGGTAAGAGAATTAATTGATGAGGGAGTCATAGACGGGGGAATGTTACCGAAAGTGGAGGCATCCCTTCACGCTCTTGATAGTGGTGTGGGCAAGGTCCACATCATCGACGGCAGAAAGCATCATACATTGCTATTAGAAATATTCACCCCACAAGGGGTGGGAACCCAGTTTCTCAAGGGAGAATAATAAGGTGGAGAATTTTGTTAATTTAAATACTTGGTCCTCTGAGGCCATTGAGTCAATTATTCAGTTAAGCTTAAAACTTAAAAAGGAATGCAAAAACAACATTCCCCATGAATTACTTAAAGGAAAAAATGTGGGCATGGTTTTTGATAAATCCAGCTTAAGAACAAGAGTTTCTTTTGAAGTGGGCATTAATCAGTTAGGGGCTCACGCCATTGTGCTCGGAAGTTCCGCAGGCAAACTTGGCGAAAGGGAGCCCGTATCCGATTTTGCCAGAGTTTCATCTCGCTATGTGGATGGCTTGGTTGTCAGAACTTACGAAGAAGCCAGAGTTGAAGAATTAGCTCAGCACGCCACGGTGCCAATTATTAACGCTCTTACAGATGAATCACACCCCTGTCAAGCATTAGGGGATATGCAAACTCTACTGGAGCATTGGGGCCAACTGAAAGATAATATTTTGGTTTACGTTGGCGATAGTAATAATGTGGTTCGCTCTTTAATGAAAGCCTCTTGCCGTTTAGGGCTTAAAATGCGCATTGCCTCTCCTGAGGGCTATCAGTTTGATCGTGAAGAAATTGCTTGGGGTGAGGAGCAAGGTTTTTCTTTTCATACAGATCCCAAAGAAGCTGTGGAAGGGGCTCATGCCATTTACACAGATGTTTGGACCAGTATGGGCCAAGAAGAAGAAAAAGAAAGAAGGCTAAAAGCATTTCAGGGCTATGAAGTGAATGACGACTTACTCTCATATGCGCACGACGAGGTGAAAGTTTTGCACTGCCTGCCAGCACATAGAGGCGAAGAAATAAGCCACGAGGTGATCGAAGGCCCACATTCAATTGTGTTTGATCAAGCGGAAAATCGCCTGCATATTCAGAAAGCTATAATGGCGACTTTATTTAAATAAAGCTTTTTATTAAAACATGTGCTATTTGTTTAGGGGCACCATCTGATACTCCAAAAAGAGTAGCATATGGATGTTCTTAGACTAAGTTAAAGCAGCCATGCTTTTGGTGATCAGCTGCTCGAAATGATTCTCGTGAATGCTCGCATAGTGCCTGCTACTTTTTCGCAGCCAAGCCTCTAGAGAACTATGCCACTTTGCTTTGAGTTCGTTAAAGTTCTCTTGATTCCACGTAAGGCTTTTACGCTTCTGTAAGTCTTCGCTATCGTAAAAGAGCTCTCCCTCACCAAGCTGAGGCTCGGGGTGCTGGAGTCTAAAAATCATGAGTTCTGAGCGCGCCGTAAGGCATTGCCACAGTTTTCCAGAGGGGAGGGGGCCGTGAAAATCACTAATCACAAGTGAAACGCCATTGAGAGCTTTGTCCTGCTGGCTAAACCATTCATCCCAAAGCTCTAGGTTCCATTTTCGGTGCTTATTCTCAGAGCAAGCGAGTAATACTTTGCCATGTAAATGATGACGACTTAGCCAACGTTCGTAATAATGAGCCAGTTCTTCTGCTTGCCCTTTGCCAAGTAGCTCTTGCACTGATAAACTGTTATCGATAAAAAAGTGACAAGAAGGAATGCGAAAACTTTCCTTCTGATGAAAGTGCAGTTCGCCTGTTTTGAGGCTATGGCGAAGATGAATCTTGTGTTCTGAACTGAGGGCTTCTTGGTCTGGCTTTTGCGGGAGTTCAGAATTTCTTTGCGCTCCCGAAGTGGAACTGAGCCCTATGGAGGGGTCTGAAAAACTGATATTGGGTGCCTTCTTTAAGAGATGTTCATGCTTTTTAATCATGGCCTCTCAAAGCCTTTAAGGCTTCATTAGCGGCATTGAGTTCGGTTTTTTTGATGGAAGGGCCACGGGCTTGAAATTTTTTACCAAAAACGGTGACCTCTATTAAGAATTGAGGTGCATGCTCAGGGCCACTTCTTGAGAGGATTGTGTATTTAGGGAGCTCGTTTTTTTTCTTCATGGCTAATTCTTGTAAGCGACTTTTGTGGTTAGAAAAGTCGCAACCATTTTGCACTTCCTCTTCGATAAGTGGAATAAATATTTTCTCTAAGCCCAAACGGCAAACTTCAAAGCCCTGATCTAAAGAAAGAGCGCCAAAGATGCTTTCGAAATAATCAGCATAGACGGTGTCTGGTAAATTGGCTGCATCCATACCTCTACCTACTTTTACATATTCTTCTATGCTCCATGATTTAAGGATGCTCGCTAAAGAGCCTTTGCTGGTGAGTCGTGACCTCAGTTGGGACATGGTCCCCTCTGGGAAATTTGTATTACGAACTAATAGGGATGCAATAACTTGCTCAACGCAGGCATCGCCAAGAAATTCCATGCGCTCAAATTCATGGCCAGGTCGCCCCATTGAGTCGTGGGTAATGGCTTGTTCTAAGAGGTGTAAATCTTTGAAAGATTGACCGGACTTCTCTTTTAAAATGTGATTAACGCGCTCTAGCATAGCTCGATTAAAATAAGGTAGGTTGCCGCTTCATGCAGAAAACCCTACGGCACATGCTCGAACTCCTTATGGCTGCTACCTTCCGGTCCTGACCAGGTTCAAAGACAAACATTGCATAGGAGCCACATTAGGCGACAACCTGAGCGGCATATTAATGGTGATTGCCTTTTTGAAATAGGGTGCTTTATTAAAGCTTTTAAGCGCAATAATCTACCTGCATGAAAGCAAAAAAGGATTTTAGAGCCAAAGTCAAAAAGTACCTCTCGGGGCTTAATGATAAAGAGAGAAGCTTAAAAAATGCTCTATTAACCCAAAAACTTATGGAGCTTGAATTATGTGCAAAGGCACAACACATTCACTGTTTTGCTTCTTTTGGTGATGAATGGGATACATTCCCTTTTATGAGGGAAATGTTGGCGCAAGGAAAGCAGGTTTACTGTCCTCGCGTAATAGGCCCTGGACTGATGGAACATTATCCAGTTTCGGATGAGTTTGAATTTGACTTTTCCTCTATGGGAATTCCTGAACCAAGAGTCACGGACGCTCCAGCGGATCCCAAAATCTTTGACCTTATTATCATTCCGGGAGTT